>NZ_JBFAPK010000004.1:168388-347550 GCF_040676675.1 Micromonospora sp. NPDC049559
ATCTCGCGCTCCTCGACCTGCGCCGGGGCCTTTTCCTCTACGGGCTGCTGGTGCGGCGCGGCGTCGGCGCGCGGGGCGGCGCCGCCCCCCCCCCCCCGCCGACGAGGTGCGCCGCCGGCGGGGGCACCCGGCCGCGCACGGTACGCTGACCCCGCTATGGCCTACCGTGAACCTGCCGACTCCGGCGATCGCGACCCCGAGCAGGGTCGACGGAGCTGGGTCGAACGCCGCCGCCAGAAGATCGCCGACGAGATCGCCCGGAACCGGCGCGGCGAGTACACGGTGCCTACCTGGGTCCTCACCCTGATCCTCGTGTTGATCGTGGGCGGCTGGCTCGCGCTGATCTTCCTGGTCTGAGCCGACGCGGCGTCTTCCTGGTCCGGGCCGATCCGGGGCCGGCGGGCGACCCGGGCCGCCCGACCGCTCGTCACCTCGCGGCGCTGCCGGCCGGTGCCGCAGAGCCGCCGGCCAGTGTCGCGGCGTGCCGGCCGGCCGCCGCGGCCGTGAGGAAGTACGCGTGGTCGGCGTCGAGACCCCGCCCCATCGTCGACAGCGGGACCGGGCTCGCCCGCAGCGCCTCGTCCAGCCCGTCCACGGGTACCCGGACGATCCGGTGCCGGGCGGCCAGCGGCGCCAGCGCCTCCTCGACGGCCCCGGCCAGCTCGGCCGGCAGCGCGGCGGGGACGACCAGGTCCGCGCCCGCGAGCGCGACCCGACCGTACGCGGTGACGCTGTGGTGGGAGAGCCCCCGGTGGCGGGTACGCGCGTCGGCATCCGAGATCCGCAGCGAGCCGACCGCCCGGCCGCCCAGCGTGGCGACCGCGTTGACCGTCTCGCCGACGCCGACGCCGGAGAAGCCCCAGCGGGTACCGGTGCCGAGGTTGCCCGGCCCCTGCGCGACGACCACCACGTCGGCGGCGAGGACGTGCCGGGCGGCGAGCAGCCCGGTGTACACGTTGGTCGCCTCCAGGTCGCCGCCGAACGCCTGGCCGACCGTCACCGTCCCGACCAGCTCGTCGCGCAGTCCGTCGAGGGTGCGGGAGAACCAGGCGGGCAGCGCGCCGCCGTCGGTCAGCACGTACGCGACGCGGGCGCCCGGCGCGTCGGCCCGGATCCCGGCGAGGACGGCGGGCAGCGCGGAGTGCAGGTCGGCGGTGACCACGGGCAGCCCGTCCAGGTCGTCGGCGTCGACCAGCGCCGCCCGGTGCGGCGAGGCCTCCTCGTCGACGCCGAGCAGGATCGGTTGCAGCGGCGTGTAGCGGGCCTTGACCAGGTGCCCGCCGTCGCGGGTGTCGCCGCTGCCCGGGGGGTCGGCGGGCAGCCGGTCGGGGATCGCCACGACCAGGGCGTACCCGCCGGTGCCGAGCCCCATCACGAGCGCGCCCACGTTGAGCAGCACCCGGTCGCCCGGCTCGGGCCGGCCGACCAGCTCCGGGTAGGCCAGGGCCCGTACGGTGCCGCCGGCGTCGGCGAGGGCCACCTCCAGTTCCACCGCGCCGCGCCAGCTCCGCCGTACCGCCGTCACCGTGCCGGATCGCCATCGCACCATGGCCGGCACGCTAGCGGCAGCCGGAAGCGGCCGGCCCGCCGGGGCGACCCGCCGCGCCGGGGCGGTCGCGGTGGTCGGATCCGTGGTCCGGGCCCGCCGGTCGCGGCGCCGCGCGGCCGGTCAGAGGTCCTGTTCGGCCGGACCGCGGGGCAGGCCGCCGCGGGTCGGGTCGAGGAAGACGTACCGGATGGCGGGGTAGCGCACCCGCAGGCGCCGCTCGGCCTCGTCGGCCGCGTTCTCGATCTCGGCGCCGCTCGCGTCGTCGGCGAAGTCGACCTTCGCGGCGACCAGCACGTCGTCCGGACCGAGCTGCATGGTCAGCAGGGTCTCGACCCGTTGCACCACCCGCATCCCGGTGAGCTCCTCGCGGATGGTGGCCTGCACGCCGCGAGGTACCGCCTGGCCGACCAGCAGGGAGATGTTGCTGCGGGCCAGGATCGCGGCCGTGACCAGCAGGAGCAGGCCGATGGCGACCGAGGCGACGCCGTCCCAGGCCTCCACGCCGGTCAGCTCGGTGAGGACCAGGCCCACCGCGGCGAACGCGATGCCGATCATCGCGGCGGTGTCCTCCAGGAAGACCGCCTTCACGGCGGTGTCCGCGGTGAGCCGCAGGTACCGCAGCGGGCTGATCCCCCAGCGGCGGGCGGCGCCGCGCACCTGCCGTACCGCGCGGGCCAACGAGACCGACTCGATCGCGGCGGAGACCGCCAGCACGAGGTACGAGACGAGGAAGTCGCCGCTCGGCTCGCCCCTGACGATGGTGCCGATGCCGTGCGTGATGGAGAAGCCGGCGCCGGCCACGAACGTGAAGATGGCGGCGAGGAAGGCCCAGACGTAACTCTCCTTGCCGTAGCCGAACGGGTGCCGCGCGTCGGCCGGCCGGGCGCCGCGGCGCAGCGCCACGAAGAGCAGCACCTCGGTGGTGGTGTCGGCGACCGAGTGCGCCGCCTCGGAGAGCATCGCGGCGGAGCCGGAGAGCAGGCCGGCCACCAGCTTCGCCAGGGCGATCGCGAGGTTCGCCAGCCCGGCGACGATGACCGTACCGAGGCTCTCGGAGTTCTCGGGACTGTCCGCTGTCGCCGCCGCTTCCGCCATGATCCCCAGCCTAGGCCGGCCGCCCGATCGCCGATCAACCGACGCCCGATCGGGCCGGCGGCGGGGCGGACGCGGCGGTGACGTGCCGAATGCCGGACGCGTACCGGCGCGGGTGCGCGCGGCACTGGCCGACACTGCTAGCGTCTGGTATGTGTCGCGGACCCGCACCGAACGCCTGGTCAACCTGGTGATCTGCCTGCTCTCCACGCGGCGGTTCCTCACCGCCGCGCAGATCGCCGCGACCGTGCCCGGCTACGAACATGATCCGGAGGACCCGCGCGACCACGAGGCCTTCCAGCGCAAGTTCGAGCGCGACAAGGCCGAGCTGCGGGAACTCGGGGTGCCGCTGGAGACCGGCACCGCCAGCGTATTCGACACCGAACCCGGCTACCGGATCGCGCACCGGGAGTACGCACTGCCGGAGATCCCGTTGGAGCCGGACGAGGCCGCCGCCGTCGGCATCGCCGCCCGGCTGTGGCGGCACGCCGGCCTCTCGGCCGCCGCCACCTCCGGGCTGGCCAAGCTGCGCGCCGCCGGCATCGACGTCGACCCGGACGCCACCCTGGGCATGGAGCCGGTGGTCACGGTCGACCCGGCCTTCGGTCCGCTCACGGCCGCGGCCCGGGACCGCCGCACGGTCAGCTTCGACTACCGCGTACCGGACCACGACGCCGCCACCAGCCGCCGGCTCCAGCCCTGGGGCGTGGTCTGCTGGCGGGGCCGCTGGTACGTGGTCGGGCACGACCTCGACCGGGACGCCACCCGCTGTTTCCGGCTCTCCCGCATCGTCGGCGCGGTCCGGGTCACCGGCCAGCCGGGCGGCTACAGCCCGCCGGCCGGGGTGGACCTGATCAGCCACGTGGCGCACTTCTCCGGGCCGGTCGAGCGCAGCGGCCGGGCCACCGTGCTGGTGCGCCCCGGTCGGGCCGCGGGCCTGCGGCGCTGGGCCCGCGAGTGCCGTACCGGTCCCGACGGTGACCGGCTCGTGCTGCCGTACGCCGATCCCGAGTCGCTCGCCGGCAAGCTGGTCGGCTACGGTCCGGACGTGCGTGTGCTCGATCCGCCGGAGGTCCGCGAGGCGGTCATCCAGCAGCTCAAGGAGATCGCCGCGCGGCACGACGAGGTCGTCACGGCGGGGGCGCCGGCATGACCGGGCCGAACCCGGAGCGGAGCGCGGCGGCGCCCGCCCCGCGTACCGCCGCCTCCCGCAACTCGGCCGACCGGCTGGCCCGGCTGCTCAACCTGGTGCCGTACCTGCTGGCCCGCCCCGGCATCGAGATCGCCCAGGCGGCGGCCGACCTCGGGGTCACCGACCGCCAGCTGCGCGAGGACCTGGAGCTGCTCTGGGTCTGCGGCCTGCCCGGCTACGGCCCGGGCGACCTGATCGACATGGCGTTCGACGGTGACCGGGTCACCATCACCTACGACGCCGGCATCGACCGGCCGCTGCGGCTGACGCCGGACGAGGCGCTGGCGCTGGTGGTGGCGCTGCGGATGCTGGCCGAGACGCCCGGGATGGACAACCGCGACGCGGTGGAGCGGGCGCTCGCGAAGATCGAGCACGCGGCCGGTGACCTGGCCGGCGCCCCGGTGGCCGTGCGGATGCCCGGCGACGGCGACCGGGTGGAGGCGCTGCGGGGCGCGGTGCAGCGCCGCCGGGCCCTGCGCATCACCTACTACACGCCGGTACGCGACGAGAGCACCGAGCGCACGGTCGACCCGATGCGGGTGCTGATGGTGGACGGCCGGGCGTACCTGGAGGCGTGGTGCCGCCGCGCCGAGGCGGTACGGCTGTTCCGGGTCGACCGGATCGACGCGCTCACCGAGCTGGGCGAGCCCGCGGCCCCGCCGCCGGAGGCCCGCCCGCACGACGTCAGCGGCGGCGTGTTCCGCCCGGACCCGAGCCTGCCGCTGGTGACGCTGCGGATCGGCCGGGGCGCCCGGTGGATCACCGAGTACTACCCGTGCGAGTCGGTCGAGCCGGGCGTCGCGTCGGCCGACGGGAGCCCGGCCGGCGAGCAGTGGCTGGTCTCGCTGCGCGTCACCGACCTGGCCTGGGCGCGCCGCTTCGTGCTCGGCCTCGGCCCGGAGGTCACCGTGGTCGCCCCCGCCGAACTGGCCGAGCGGGTACGTGACTCCGCCGCCGCCGCGCTCGACGCCTACGGCGCGTACCCGGCGCCGGCGGTCACCACCCACTAGGCTGACCGCGTGGTGAAGTGGATCGTGCTCGCGGTCGTACTCTTCGCGCTGCTCGTCCTGGCCCTGGCGGTCCGACCGGTGCTGGGCCGGTTGGCACCGCTGCGGCGGGCGGCGCTCGGGCTGCTGCGGCGCCAGGAGCAGGCGGAGTCGTTGCAGGCGGGCGCGCTGGCGCTGCAGCAGCGGATCGAGGAGCTGCAACGGCAGGCCGAGACCACCCAGGAACGGCTCGTCACCATCCGCGCGAAGCGCGGTCACTGACGGGTTCCCCGGACGGGTGAGGGGAGCCGCCGGGCGCCGGGCGAACGGCGCCGAGCCGGCCCGGAACGGGATCGTGTCGCCGACGGAAACGGCTGGTCGAGTGGGTTGACGTGACCTCGACGATTGGTCAACACTTCATCGGCTGGTCAAACCCGTCATACGCCCAGCCGGTGGCACGAGCCCGCGCCCCACGTACGATGGGCTCGTAACACCCCTCACACTTGCCGACGATCGACTGGAGCTTTCCATGGGTGCCCTCAAGCCGTGGCACATCGCCGTACTGGTGGTCGTGTTGATCCTGCTGTTCGGCGCGAAGCGGCTCCCCGACGCGGCCCGCTCGCTGGGCCGCTCGCTGCGGATCATCAAGGCGGAGACGAAGAGCCTCGCCGACGACGACCGCGACCTGGCCGAGAAGGCCGACGCGCAGGCCGCCCGGCAGCCGCTGCCGCCGCAGCCCGCCCAGCAGCCGCCCGCCGCGCCGCCGGTCGCCGACCAGGTGCAGCGCGCCCGCGACAACTGACGCGGAGGCCCGAGCGTGGCCTTCGGCCTCAAGAAGCGCGGCCCGAGCAACTTCGAACGGGCCGCCGACGGCTCGATGACACTGATCGAGCACATCCGCGAGCTGCGTACCCGGCTGTTCCGTGCCTCGTTGGCGATCGTGGTCGGATTCGCGGTGGGTTTCTGGCTCGCGGATCCGGTCTTCGAACTGCTCAAGCAGCCATACTGTGACCTGCCGGGCATCCTGACGCCGGAGGGCAAGTGCCCGATGGTGCAGCTCGGGCCGGCGGACGGGTTCCTGCTCAAGCTGAAGATCGCGCTGTGGGTGGGCCTGATCGTCGCGGCCCCGGTCTGGTTCTACCAGCTCTGGGCCTTCATCGCGCCGGGCCTGCACCGGCACGAGCGGCGCTACGCCTACTTCTTCACGGCGATCGCGGCACCGCTGTTCGCCGGCGGCGCGGTCCTGGCCTACTTCGTGGTGCACAAGGGCCTGGAGTTCCTGCTCTCGTCGGGCGTCACCGGCCTGGACACCCAGCTCGAGGTGACCCGCTACATCTCGTTCGTCACGAACCTGATCCTGCTCTTCGGGGTGGCGTTCGAGTTCCCGCTGGTCGTGCTGATGTTCAACTTCGTCGGCCTCGCCAGCGCCCGGCGGCTGCTCGGCTGGTGGCGGGTCGCGATCTTCGTGTTCTTCCTCTTCTCGGCGGTCGTCACGCCCACGCCGGACCCGTTCGGCATGACCGCGCTGGCGTTCTGCCTCTCCGTGCTCTACTTCGGTGCGGTGGCGGTGGCCTTCGTCAACGACAAGCGGCGCGGCCGGGGCCGGGAGGTCTACGCCGGGCTGAGCGACGACGAGATCTCGCCGCTGGACGACGAGCCGGAGCCGGTCGAGGCGGCACAGCGGGTGGAGAGCACCACCCCGGTGGCGCCGCCGCAGCCGATCGAACGGCGCTACGACGACATGACCTGAGCGGTCACGCCGCCGACGGAACTCCCACCGCCCGGTGCCCGGGGCAGAAAACCCCGGACACCGGGCGGTACCGTGCTCGCCGTGACCGCACCTGATCAATGTCCGGCAGCCGTACCCGGTGCCGCCCCGCCCGCCGGTCCGGTCGCGGTACTGGTCAACCCGGTCGCCGGGCGCGGACGGCACGCGGGGCTGCTCCCCGTGGTGCTGGACCGGCTCGGCGCGGCCGGCCGGGGCGTACGACTGCTGACGCCCGCCTCGCCGGCCGAGGCGCTGGCGCAGTGCCGGGCGGCGGTCGCCGACGGCGTCGCGGCGCTGGTGACGGTCGGCGGCGACGGTACGGTGCACCTGGCCCTCCAGGCGGTGGCCGGCACGCCGACGGCGTTCGGGCCGGTGCCCGCCGGTACCGGCAACGACTTCGCCGTCCAGACCGGGTTCCCGGCCGATCCGCTGGCGGCGGTCGAGGTCGTCGCCTCGGCGCTGGCGGCCGGGCGGACCACCCCGGTCGACCTGGCTCGGATGACGGGCCCCGACGGCGCCGAGCGCTGGTACGGGGCGGTCCTCGCGGCCGGCTTCGACGCGATCGTCAACGAGCGGGCGAACCGGATGCGCTGGCCGCGCGGGCCCCGCCGGTACGACCTGGCGATCCTGGTCGAGCTGGCCCGGCTCCGGCCGCGCCGCTACCGGCTGAGCCTGGACGGCGTGTCGCACGAACTCGACGCGGTGCTGGTGGCGGTGGGCAACTGCGCCAGCTACGGCGGGGGAATGCGGATCTGCCCGGACGCCGATCCCACCGACGGGCTGCTCGACGTGGTGCTCGCCGGGCGGGTCGGTCGCGGCACCCTGATGCGGATCAAGCCGAGGGTGTACCGGGGCACCCACGTCGAGCATCCCCTGGTCTCCAGCCACCGGGCCCGTACGGTCGAGCTGGCCGCCGACGGGATCGTCGGGTACGCGGACGGGGAGCGGGCCCTGCCCCTGCCGCTGACGGTGACCGCCGTCCCGGGCGCGGTACGCCTGCTGCGCTGAGCGCCGCGCGGCGCGGTGGCCCGCCGGCCGGCCGGGGTGCGCCGCGTCGGACGGCGGACGGCTCCGTCGTCTGCCGCGCTGAGCGCCCGCGCCGGCTCAGTCGTCGCCCGCCGCGGGCTGGGCGGGCGCGCCGGGCGGATCCTCGGCCCCGGCCGGGCCGGCGAGCAGCGCCTGGAAGGCGGGGCGCAGCGCCTCGGTGATCTGCTCGGTGGTGGCCTCGCGCAGCGCGTCGAGCTGGAGCAGCTGGTGCCCGATGGTCAGGCCGACCATGCTGGTGACGACCAGGGCGGCGCGCAGCCGGGCGTCCGGCCCGCCGATGGCCTCGCTGGTCCGTTCCACCTGCCGGTCGAGGGCCGCCCGGACCGACTCGTTCGCCTCGGGATGGGTGAGCATCGAGCGGAGCATGGCCAGCGAGGTCTCCGGCAGACCGCTGATCTTCATGCCGAGGGTGGCGAGCATCAGCTCGGTGAGCTGTTCCGGGCTGGCCGGCAGCGGCCGGTCGTCGGCGCCCTGCGCGGCCCGGCTGAAGAGCTCCTGCTTGGCCCCGAAGTACTGCATCACGAGCGCGGGGTCGACGCCGGCGGCGGCGGCGACGGCGCGGATGGTGGTGCGCTCGTAGCCGCGCTCGGCGAAGAGGGCGCGGGCGGCGGCGAGGATGCGGGCCTCGGTCTGCCGGCGGCGCTCCGCCCGGCTGGTCGGTGCGGTGCTCACGGCGCCGACTCTACCGGTGTTGAGCGCGTTGACCGTTCGCTCTACACTTGTTGAGTCAACGCTTGTTGAGCGAACGGAGAGTCCTTCATGCCCGGAACCGCCCCGACCCTTCCCGGACCCCGCGAGGTCCTGGCCCGCTACCACCGGGCCATGCTCGACAAGTCCGCCGACGACCTCGCCGACCTCTACGCCGAGGACGCGCTGCACGAGTTCCCGTTCCTCTTCCCGCGCATGCCGAGGCGGTACCGGGGGCGCGAGGAGGTGCGCGCGGGCTACCGCGCGGCCTGGGGCGCCACGCCGGCCCGGCTGGAGGAGATCCGGGGCGTGGTGGTGCACGAGACCGCCGATCCCGAGGTGATCGTCGTGGAGCAGGAGGTGGCGGGCACGCTCAGCACCACCGGCCAACCGTTCGCCGCGGCCGGGCTGCTGGTGCTGCGGGTACGCGACGGCCGCCTCACCCACGTGCGCGACTACCTCGACGGCGTGGCCCTACTCGCCTCCCTCGGCGATGGCGAGGTCCAGCACGGCGGTCAGACCGTTCGCGAGACCGGCCTCGGCCGCGGGTAGCAGCAGCGTGGCGCAGCCGGCCCGGACCGCCCCGGCGTCCGCCGGCGTGTCGCCGACCATCAGCGTCCGCTCCGGGTCCACGCCGAGCATGCCGCAGGCGCGCAGGAAGATGCCGGGATCGGGCTTGCAGCGGCCGATCTCGTACGACAGCGCGAACGCGTCGACCAACTCGGTGAGGCCCCAGGCGTCGAAGAGCGGACGCGGATCGAAGCCGATGTTGCTCACCACCGCCACCGGTACGTTCACCGCCCGCAGGGCGCGCAGCGTGGCGGCGGTGTCCGCGTACGGCAACCAGCCCTCGGGGCGCAGCAGCCGCTCGTAGAGGGCCTCGGGCAACCCGTCGATCCCGGTCTCGACCGTGGCCGCCAGCCCGGTGTAGGCGGCCCGGTGGGCGTGCGGGTACAGGTCCCGGTCGGCCCAGACCTCGGCCAGCCGGGGTGGCACCCGGGCCGGCAGGGGCCCGCCGGCCCGGCCCGCCATCACCAGCCGGTCGGCCAGCGAGGTGGCCCGGGTGCGGTCGAGGATCACCCCGCAGTCGGCGGCGGCGGCGAGCACCCAGGCGACCGGGTCCTCCACCTGCGCCAGGGTGCCGTGGAAGTCGAAGAGCACGGCGTCCAGCGGCCGGCGCGGCGGCTTTCCGGCGGTGTCGCTGGCGGGCCCGCTGGGCGTACGAGGCTTGGGCGGTTCGGCATGGTCCGGCACGTGGTGCACCCTACCGACCGGGTCCGACCGGACCGCTCCTCGGCCTCGCTGCGTACGGCGGGCGACTACGCATTAATCTTGCTGGTATGTCGAGCCCCGCCGAGCGGTATGCCGCGGCACGCCGCCGGGCCGCGCAGGCCAGCAGTTTCCCCGCGCTTGAGGAGTTCGCCCTCGATCTCGGGTTCGACCTCGACGACTTCCAGCGGGAGGCGTGCCAGGCCCTGGAGCGGGGCAGCGGCGTGCTCGTCTGCGCCCCGACCGGCGCCGGCAAGACCGTGGTCGGCGAGTTCGCGGTACACCTGGCCCTGCGGGCCGGGTCCGCCCCCGGCGCGGACGTCTCCCGCCCCACCGCGGCACCCGGGCCGGTCGGCGCCGACGCGGCCCCCGCCGGCGCGGCGCCCGCGCCGGCGGTCACCGGCGGCCGGGTGCCGGCGGCCGGCATCCCCGGCCCGGTACGCAAGTGCTTCTACACCACGCCGATCAAGGCGCTGTCGAACCAGAAGTACCACGACCTGGTGGCCCGGCACGGCGCCGACCAGGTCGGCCTGCTGACCGGCGACAACGCCATCAACGGCGACGCCCCGGTGGTGGTGATGACCACCGAGGTGCTGCGCAACATGCTCTACGCCGGCTCGGCCACCCTGGAGGGCCTGGCGTACGTGGTGATGGACGAGGTGCACTACCTCGCCGACCGGTTCCGCGGCGGGGTCTGGGAAGAGGTGATCATCCACCTGCCCGAGTCGGTGACCCTGGTGTCCCTGTCGGCCACCGTCTCCAACGCCGAGGAGTTCGCCGACTGGCTGGTGACCGTACGCGGCGAGACCGAGGTGGTGGTCAGCGAGCACCGCCCGGTACCGCTGTGGCAGCACATGCTGGTCGGCCGGCGGATGTTCGACCTGTTCCACGACGCCGACGCGGCCCGCAAGCACGACGTGCACCCGGAGCTGCTGCGCTACACCCGGGAGACGATGCGTCGGCTCGACCTGGGCGAGGGGCGCGGCGCCAGCCCGGGCTGGGGCCGGCGCGGGCCCCGGTGGCGCGGCCCGCTGCGCGCCGAGGTGGTGGAGCGGCTCGACCGCGAGGGACTGCTCCCCGCCATCCTGTTCATCTTCAGCCGGGCCGGCTGCGACGCCGCCGTGCAGCAGTGCCTCGCCGCCGGCCTGCGGCTGACCACTCCGGACGAACGCGCCGAGATCCGCGAGGTGGTGGAGCGGCGGATCACCACCATCCCGGGCGAGGACCTGTCGGTGCTCGGGTACTGGGAGTGGCTCGACGGCCTGGAGCGCGGCCTCGCCGCGCACCACGCCGGGATGCTGCCGGCGTTCAAGGAGGTGGTCGAGGAGCTGTTCGTCCGCGGGCTGGTCAAGGCCGTCTTCGCCACCGAGACGCTGGCGCTGGGGATCAACATGCCGGCCCGCTCGGTGGTGCTGGAACGGCTCGTCAAGTTCAACGGCGAGGCCCACGTCGACCTCACGCCGGGGGAGTACACCCAGCTCACCGGTCGGGCCGGCCGGCGCGGCATCGACGTCGAGGGGCACGCGGTCGTCATCTGGTCGCCCGAGGTGGACCCGCGGCACGTCGCCGGGCTCGCGTCCACCCGTACCTATCCGCTGCGCTCCAGCTTCCGACCCTCGTACAACATGGCGGTGAACCTGGTCGGCTCGGTCGGCGCGGCGCCGGCCCGTACCCTGCTGGAATCGTCGTTCGCGCAGTTCCAGGCGGACCGGTCGGTGGTCGGCCTGGCCCGGCAGGTGCAGCGCAACGAGGAGACCATCGAGGCGTACGGGGCCGAGGCCGCCTGCCACCACGGCGACTTCGACGAGTACTTCGGGCTGCGGGTGGCGATCGCCGACCGGGAACGCGCGCTGAACCGGCAGGGGCAGAGCCAGCGCAAGGCCGCCGCGGTCGAGTCGCTGGAGCGGCTGCGGGTCGGCGACGTGATCCGGATCCCGTCCGGCCGCCGCGCCGGCCTCGCGGTGGTGCTCGACCCGGGTACCGGCGGGTTCGGCGAGCCCCGGCCGCTGGTGCTGACCCAGGACCGTTGGGCCGGACGGGTCACCGCCGGCGACTTCACCGTTCCGGCCGAGGTGCTGGCCCGCATCCGCGTACCGAAGCACTTCAACCACCGCTCCCCGGCGGCCCGCCGCGACCTGGCGGCGGCGGTGAGCGGTACCGGCCTGGACCGGCACCCCGGGCGGCGCCGGCGCTCCCGGCCCGCCGGCGACGACGACCTGCTCGCCCAACTCCGCGCCGACCTGCGCCGGCATCCCTGCCACGCCTGCCCGGAGCGGGAGGAGCACGCCCGCTGGGCGGAGCGGCGCTGGCGGTTGCAGCGCGACACCGACGAGCTGCGCCAGCGGGTGGCGGGGCGGACCGGCTCGCTGGCCCGCACCTTCGACCGGATCTGCGCCCTGCTCGCGGCCCGCGGCTACCTCTCGGCGGACGGGGAGGTCACCGACGCCGGCCGGATGCTCGGTCGGATCTGGACCGAGGCGGACCTCCTGGTGGCCGAGTGCCTGCGCCGGGGCGTCTGGGACGGGCTGGCCCCGGCCGAACTCGCCGCCGCCGTCTCCGTGATCGTGTACGAGGCCCGGCGCGACACCGACGAGCGGGCCTCCGTACCGCGCGGCGGGGTGGCGGAGGCGGTCGACGAGACGCTGAAGCTCTGGGCGGAGATCGAGACCGACGAGGCGTCCCGCGGCCTGGAGGCGACCCGCGAGCCCGACCTGGGCTTCGTCTGGCCCATCTACCGTTGGGCCCGCGGCGAGGCGTTGGCGAAGGTGCTGGCCAGCGGCCACAGCCTCGACGGCGAGATGCCGGCCGGCGACTTCGTCCGCTGGGCCCGGCAGGTGGTCGATCTGCTCGGCCAGCTCGCCGACTCGGCCGGCGCGTCCGCGGAGCTGCGCGCCACCGCGCGCTCGGCGATCAGCGCGGTCAACCGGGGCGTGCTCTCCTACAACGCGGTCAGCTGAACAGGAGCCTCGCGCGGTCGCTCGGGATCCTCCCGCTGCTCAGCGGGGACTCCCGCGCGGTCGTGCGCGGTCCTCTCGCTGACCAGCGGAGTCCTCTGGCGGGCGGGCTCGGCGCCCCTCACGCCGCCGCGTCGGTGAGCGCGTCGACCAGCCGGCGGCACGGGCTGGCCAGATTCCACTTCTCGGCCAGCTCCAGCAGTCGGGCCTCGTCCACCGGTGCCGCGGGCAGCGCGGTGGAGAAGTCGGGCAGGGGCACGTCGAGCGCGACCCGGACCACCTTCGGCGCGACCGCCAGGTAGTCGCGGGCGGCCTCGAGCTTGGTCCGCAGGCCCGGCGCGAACCCGGAGGCCGGGTCGCCGAGCGCGGTGAGGATGCCGTCCAGGCCGCCGTACCGGTCGACCAGGCGGGCGGCGGTCTTCTCGCCGACGCCGGCGACGCCCGGCAGGCCGTCGCTCGGGTCCCCGCGCAGCGCCGCGAAGTCGGCGTACCCGGTGGCCGGCACCCCGTACCGGGCCCGCACGGCCGCGTCGTCGTAGTCCTCCAGCTTCGCCACGCCCCGGCCGCAGTAGAGCAGCCGGATCGGGTGCGCGTCGTCGACGAGCTGGAACAGGTCCCGGTCCCCGGAGGCGACCTCCACCGGGCCGGGCTGGGTGACGGCGAGCGTGCCGAGCACGTCGTCGGCCTCGTAGCCGGCGGCGCCGACGGCCGGGATGCCGATCGCGGCCAGCACGTCCAGGATGAGCGGCACCTGGGGGACCAGGGTGTCCGGTACCACCTCGCCGCCGGCCGGCGCCACCCGGTGCGCCTTGTACGACGGCAGCAGCGCCACCCGCCACGCCGGCCGCCAGTCGTGGTCCAGCGCGCAGACCAGCCGGTCCGGTCGGCGGGTACGGATCAGCGTGGCGAGCATGTCCAGGAAGCCGCGCACGGCGTTGACCGGGCTGCCGTCCGGCGCCTTGGCGGCGGACTCGGGGATGCCGAAGTAGGCCCGGAAGTACAGGCTCGGCGCGTCGACGAGGAGCAGGGGGCGTGGCGCGTTCACACCGGACAGCCTGACACAACGGCGGCCGGCCGGGGTACGCGGTGCCCACCGCCGGCCGGGGGTGTCGGGCGGCGCCGGTCCGGCGGATGTGCCGCCCGGGTGCGCCGGCCGCGTCACCGGCTCGGGCGGTGGCGACGCATAGGTTAGGGTGCATCGGAGGCGACGAATATCCGGAGTAGCTGGTTTGCGGAGAACGCTGAACCTCCCGCGCGCCGGGGCGCCGAACGGCACCGGCGCCTACGCCGGGCTGCTGCGGCACCGCCACGGCCGCCGGGTCGCGCTGGCCGCCCTCGGCGCGCGCCTGCCGCAGGGGATGACCGGTATCTCGGTGCTCTTCCTGCTGGTGGAGCGGGAGGGCGTACGGGTGGCGGGCGCGCTGGCCGCCGCGTACACCCTGGCGCTGGGGCTGGCCGTGCCGGCGACCGGCCGGCTGGTCGACCGGTTCGACCCGGGCCGCGTCGTCCGCTGGAGCGTGCTCGCCCACACCGCCGCGACGGCCCTGCTGCTCCTGGCCGCCTTCGGCGCCGCGCCGCCACCGGTGACCGCCGCCGCCGCGGCACTGGCCGGCGCGACCACGCCGCCGCTCGGCCCGGCGGTACGCGCGCAGTGGACGCGGCTGCCCGGGGCCGTGCAGCGCGCCGGGTTCGCCCTCGACGCGATCTTCCTCGACGTCTGCCTCATCGCCGGCCCGGTGCTGGCGTCCGCCCTGGTGGCGGTGCACGCCGCGCTCGGTGTCTGCGCCATCCTGCTGGTCACCTGGGTCGGCGCCGTCCTGCTCGGCCAGCTCGTCCCCTCGGCCGGCGCGGCCTCGTCGACCCCGCCGGCGGCGGGTGGTGCGGTGCTAGCGTCGGCGGGCCGGGACCGCCCGACCGGCCGGCTCGGACCGCTGCGCGTCGCGGCCTACCGCCGGGTGGCCGGCCTGATGGTGCTCGCCAGCTGCGCCATCGCCGCCGTGGCGGTCGGACTGCCGGCGCTCGCCGCCGTCCGCGACGCGCCGTGGGCGGCCGGTCCGCTGGTCGCGGCGTTCTCCGTGGGCAGCATCCTCGGCGGTCTCTACTGGGGCCGACGCGGGCACCGGGCGCCCGGCGGCGAGCGGAGGGCCGGGGAGCGGACCGGCGGCCTGGTCCCGCCCTTCGCCGCGCTGGCGCTGACGCTGGCCGTCCTGCCGCTGGTCGGCCCCCATCCGGTGGCGCTGCTGGTGGCCGCCCCCGTCGCCGGGTTGCCGGTCGCGGCGGTCCTGGCCAGCCTCGCGGTCGAGGCGGCGGCACGGGCGCCGGAGGGTACCGCGACCGAGGCGCAGTCCTGGCTCGTCTCGGCCAACACCCTCGGCTCCGCCGCCGCCGCGTTGCTGGTCACCACCCTGCTCGGCCACGGCCATCCGAGCTGGGCGCTGCTCGCCCCGGTCGGCCTGGCGCTCGTGGCCGCGCTCGCGGCCCCGCTCCTCGTTCCGGGGCGGGACGCGGGCCGCCCAGATCAATAGAATGTCCTCCATGTCTCTCGCAGCTCTCGCCGCCGTCGCCATCGACGAGGTCACCCGTCTCGGCCCGCAGTTCGCCGACGTCCGGGCGGTCGACGACGAGTCCGAGTCGGTGGACGTACGCGACGGCCGGGTCGAGCGGGTCAGCCGGTCCGCCAGCCGGGGGGTGGGTATCCGGGTCCTGGTCGACGGCGCCTGGGGGTTCGCCGCGACGGCGGACCAGGACGGCGGGGCGGTCCGCGACGCGGCCCGGCTGGCGGTGGAGCTCGCCCGGGCCAGCGGCCGGGTGGCACACGAGCCGGTCCGGCTCGACGACTCCCCGCCCTGCCAGGGCGGCTACGTCACGCCGCACCGGACCGACCCGCTGGAGATGCCGGTCGCCGAGAAGACGGAGTACCTGCTTGCCGCCACCGCGGCGGCCCGCGAGGTGCCGGGGGTGTCGCTCGTGGAGGCCAGCACGGACGCCTGGCGGCGTCGGACCGTGTACCGGTCCAGCGCGGGTGCCGCCATCGAGCAGACGGTGCTGCACGCGGGCGGCGGGCTGGTCGCGTACGCGGTCGGCGGCGGGGAGTCCCAGCGCCGGTCGTACCCCACCGCGTTCCGGGGACAGTTCTTCAGCGGCGGGTGGGAGGGGGTGCTCGCGCTGGACCTGCCGGGGCACGCGGCGGCCACGGGACGCGAGGCCGTCGCCCTGCTCGACGCGCCGGAACTGCCGAGCCGGCCGGAGGCGACCGTCGTCCTGGACTCCTCGCAGCTCGCCATGCAGATCCACGAGTCGATCGGGCACCCGTTGGAGCTGGACCGCATCCTGGGCATGGAACAGGCGTACGCCGGCGGCTCCTTCGTCCGGGTCGGTGACCGGGACCGGCTGCGGTACGCCTCCCCGATCGTCTCCGTCACGGCCGACGCGACGACCCCGGGGGCGCTCGGTACGTTCGGCTTCGACGACGAGGGGGTCCGGGCCGGCTCCGCGCCGCTCATCTCCGGGGGCGTCCTCGTCGGTTTCCTCAGCAACCGGGAGACGGCGGCGGCGGTCGGGCTGGCGTCGAACGGCACCGCCCGAGCCGACTCCTGGGGCAGCATCCCGCTCATCCGGATGAACAACGTCTCGCTCGCGCCCGGCGCCGACGACGCCGCGGGCCTCGCCGAGATCGTGGCGGCGACCGACGACGGTTTCCTGCTCCGCACCAACCGCTCCTGGTCGATCGACGACCGCCGGACGAACTTCCAGTTCGCCTGCGAGGCCGCCTACGAGATCCGCAACGGGTCGCTCGGGCGGCTCTACCGCAACCCCACCTACGCCGGCCGTACGCTCGACTTCTGGCGCTCCTGCGACGCGCTGGGCGGGCGCTCGGACTGGCGGGTCTGGAGCGTGCCGATCTGCGGCAAGGGGCAGCCGTCGCAGCTGGCCCGGGTCGGGCACGGGGCGCCCACCGGCCGGTTCCGGGCGGCGGTGGGGATCCGATGATCCGCCACGGGGCCGACCGCCTCTTCGCCCTGGCCGAGGCGGCGCTGCGCCACCCGGGCCCGGACGAGGTCGAGGTGACCCTCGCCCGGGAGCAGGTGGCGCTGACCCGGTTCGCGGACAGCCGGATCCACCAGAACGTCCACCGGCTCGACCACCACGTCCGGGTGCGGGTGGTGCTCGACGGCGGCGCGGCGGGAGCGCGGGTCGGCTCGGCCACGTCGGGCCTGCTCACGCCGGAGGGCGTACGCCGGGCGGTGGACCGGGCGTACGAGATCGCCCGTACCGTTCCCGGAAATCCCGACTTCGCCGGCCTGCCGGACGGCGGGGCGGCCTACGCCTCCGTACGCCGGGACGACCTCGACACGGCGGGGTGCCCGCCCGCGCGCCGGGCCGACCTCGTGGCCGCGGTGCTGCGGTCGCTGCCCGGCGGCGTCAACGGCGCCGGCGCCCTGGAGACGGGCGCGAACGAACTGGCGGTCCTCAACAGCCGCGGCGTGCGGGCCTACCACGCGGGCACCCGGGCGGCGCTGAGCGTGCTCGCCACGGCGGCCGACTCCACCGGATACGCCGAGGGCGTGGCGGTCGGGCTGGACGGTATCGACCCGGTGACGCTGGGCTCCCGGGCGGGGGAGAAGGCACGGCTCGGCGCCCGGCCCAGGGAGCTGGCGCCGGGCAGCTACCCGGTGGTGCTGGAGCCGGGCGCGACCGCCGTGCTTCTGCACCGGCTGGCGCACGCCTTCGCGGGCCGGGCGGTACGCGAGGGCAGCTCACCGCTGGCCGACCGCCTGGGCCGGCCGATCTGCGCGCCGTCGGTCACGCTCGTGGACGACCCGCTCAGCCCGGCGCTGCCGGCCGCCCCGTTCGACGCCGAGGGCGTTCCCCGGCGCCGGACCAGCCTCGTGGACCGGGGCGTGGCGGCGGGCCTGACGTACGACTCGGCGGCGGCGCGGCTGAGCGGGGTCGCCTCCACGGGCCACGCGCTGGCGCCGCCGAACCCGCTCTCCGGGTTGCCGACCCACCTGGTCATGGCGGCCGGGTCCGAGACGACGGAGTCGTTGGTCGGCCGGATCGACCGCGGCATCTACGTCACCCGGTTCCACTACACCAACGTGGTGCATCCGGTACGCACGACCGTCACCGGTACCACCCGTGACGGCACCTTCCTGATCGAGAACGGCAAGCTCGTCGGCGGGGTCCGCAACCTGCGGTTCACCCAGTCGGTGCTGGCGGCGCTGTCCGGGGTGGAGGCGATCGGGCGGGAGGGGCACGTGACGAGCGAGCGGTTCTACGGCGACGCCTACGCGCCCCCGCTCTGCCTCTCCTCGTTCACGTTCACGTCGGCGTCGACGCACTGAGCCGACGCGTCCCGCTCCCACCCGGTCGCCCGTACCCGCTCGGTTCCGGTCGCCTCACGCGCCGCGGCGCCGCGCCGAGACGTCCTCGACGTCGCTGGCGAACCGCCCCACGGCCCACGCCACCGCCTGGCAGTTGCGGTCGAACTCGGCGACGTTGATGTTCAAGAGGTCGTCGCAGGGCTGGTGGTAGCAGGGGTCGAACATCTCGCCGGCCGTACCGCCGTACCGCGCCGCCTGCTCGGCGGACTTCGCCTGGTAGGTGCCCCCGTCCAGGCCCCCGACCGGGATGCCGGCGTCCGCGAACGGCCAGTGGTCGGATCCGATGCTGTACAGGTCCACGGTCTCGTAGGCCAGCCCGCGGCTGCCGTAGTAGTCGGTGAGGACCCGCTCGACGGCCCCCGAGCCGGCCGGTGGCGGCGTCCCGCCGGGGTGCTCGGCGTCGTCACCGTCGACGATGAAGCGCGCGAAGTTCGGCGACGCGATCAGCTCGTAGTTGAGGTACAGCGAGATCCGTCCGCGCTGCTCGGCGTCGAGCTGCTCCAGGTAGTACCGGGAGCCCACCTCGATCAGCTCCTCGGCGCCCCACCAGGCGAACCGTACCTTGTTGCGGACCGCGCGCTGCTCGGGCGCCAGGCGGATCGCCGTCTCCAGCAGGGCCGCCGCGGCGGCGGCGTTGTCGTTGATGCCCGGCGCCTCGGTGACGCTGTCCAGGTGCGCTCCGGCCATGACGACCCGGTCCGGCCGACCGCCCGCCGTCTCGGCCAGGATGTTCTCGGTCACCGCCCGTACCGGGTGCGCCGCGATCTCCAGCCGGATCCGCACCTCGCGGACCGCCGTCTCCCCGGCGAGCCGCTCCGCCGCCCGCTGCGTCACGGTCCCGACCGGCACCGAGACCGCGGCGGGGTCGAACAGGTACGCCCGGTAGATGTTGTCCGGCCGGACCGTCGGCATGTAGAACAGCACCGCGACCGCCCCGAGCGCCACCGCGACCTGCTGCTGCACGACGAAACCGCAGCTGGCCCTCGGCAGCACGACCACCGCCCCGGTGACCCGCACGCCGGCGTAGTCGGCCTGCTCGCACCCGGGCGTGGGGTCGACGACGCCGTCGTGCGAGGTCGGCAGCACCCGTACGGGTGCCTCGACGCCGCCCGGCGGGGTCGTCGGCGACCACGTCATCGCGAGCACCCGCAGCGGTACGGGCGGCTCGGACAGGGTCACCGCGCGCTCGGTGTCGACCCGGTAGTACTCGAACGGCACCGGCTGGCGGGTCACCTCGTACCCCGCGCGCCGCAGCCGTCCCACCAGGTAGTCGGCCGACGCGGCGAAGCCCGGGGTGTCGGCGGCGCGGATCCCGCCGTTCGCGTCGGCGGCCGACTGCCAGGCGCGCAGGTGGCGGAGGGCCCCCGCCGCCCGCGTCGACCGTTCCAGCCGGTCGGCGAGCTGGTGGCCGGAGCTCGCCGCCGTGCTGTCCGCCCGACCGTACGCGGGGTCCCCGGCGGCGCCGGACGCGGCGACGACGAGGGCGACGACGACGGCGGTCAGGGGTGTGGACCAGCGCATGTCTTCTCCTTCCGGTGGTCGGGGCGGTGCCGCGGGGCGCGCCCGCGACGGATCACCGCCCCCGCAGGGGTTCGTGCTGCCGGACGGGCCCGCGGCGGGGCGCCGTCCGCGCAGGGGTTCGTGCCAGGCCCTGGCCGGCGGTCGGTCACCGTCCCGGACGCGGGGTTCGCGTGACGTCGCGGCCGGCGAACGCGGCCAGCCGGTCGGCCGGGTGGAGCGCGTCGGTGGCGGGCCGCTCCTCGGCGAACGGGCGGCCCGGGCCGCGCGGCAACGAGCGGCGGCGCAGGATGTCGAGGCAGGCGCGGCAGAGCGCCGGATCGAGTTCGGCGTTCTGACCGGTCGCCCGGGCCAGGTCCCAGCCGTGTACCAGCAGTTCGATGAAGCGGGTCCGCACCAGCTGGTGACCCGGTTCCGGTCCGCCGGGGGTGAGGAACTCGCCGGTTGGCACGTCGTCGCGGGCGAACTCCGCGACCAGCGCGGCGAGGGTGGTGTGGAACGCCTCGACCGGGTCCTCGCCGAGCACGAACTCGTCCCGGTCGGGTACGGGCCGGCGCGTGACGATCGCCAGGAACCGGAGGTTGCCGTTGACGACGTGGTTGACGAGGCCGCGTACGTCCCAGTCGGGGCAACCGGTCGGGTCCGTCCACTGGCCCGGCCGCACCCCGGCCAGGAGGTCGGCGAAGACGACGGCGGCGTCCTGGTGCAGTTGTCGCGGATCGCGCTGCGCGTCCACGGGTGGTCCGGAAGGCTTCTCCATCGCTGCGCTCCGTTGCCGGGTCGTTGTGGTGGTCATGGCCTGGCGGGCCGCGGTCGGCGGGGGCCGTCGGCCGCCGGGGTGATCACGGCGCGCCCGCGACGTGCACGGTCGTCGCCGCGAGCAGGAAGACGTCCGGGCGGCGCAGCACCCCCTCGGCGGCCTCCGGATCGAGCAGGCGCGCCAGTTGGGCCCGGTCGTCGGCGTCGATCCGGTCGCCGAGCAGGTCGCGCATCCGGGCGAGCATCACGCGTACGTGGTCGCGGGCCTCGTCGTCCAGGGGAGCGGGCAGGTCGACCAGGAAGCTGCGGCTGCGGCGCGGCCGCAGGCCGGCCGCCGCCAACAGGGCCGGCCAGTCGTCCGCGCGCCGGACGCTGCCCGGCGCCGCGTCCCGGCGTTCGGTGAACCAGTCCTCCATGAGCGCGTCGAGGCGGGCCTGGAGACCGGGTCGGCCGATCCCGGTGTCGCGGGGGAGGAAGCGGCTCGGCAGGCCGCCCTCGGCGACCGCCAGCAGCCCGCCCGGCGAGAGCCGGCTGCCCAACCGGGTCAGCATCGCCACCTGGTCGCCGAAATGGTGCACGATGCTGCTCGCCCAGACCAGGTCGGCGACGGGCAGCTCGGTGCCGTCGGTGAGGTCGAGCTGCCTGGTGCGGACCCGCCCGCCGAGCCCGAGGCGGGCGGCCCGGGCCTCGGCGCGGGCCAGCAGCTCCGGTCGGATGTCGACCGCGATCACCTCGGCCTCCGGGAACTCCCGGGCCAGCAGGCAGCTGGTCACCCCGGGACCGGATCCCACGTCGAGGACCCGTCGCGGCGGTGCGCCCGCCGTCAGCTCCGCGAGCCAGCGGGCCGCGGCGAGCTGCCAGGCGGAGCGTACGTGCGCGAGCTGCTCCAACTCGTCGGCGACGGCGGCCCAGTCGACGGTCTGCGGCCGGCTCATCGGCGGGTACCCACCCGTCGCGCCGCGGCGGGCCGCCGTGGCGGCCGGGTGTACCGGAACGCCGGGCCGTTGACGAACGGGTATCCATCGATACCCTTCTGGGTACGGGGAGCCGGATCCATCATCTCGGCCACCTGGTCACGACCTCGGGGAGACGAGTATGGATCATCCGATCGGGCAACTCTCGGTTCCTTCCTCCAACGGATCCTCCGAATTCGCGGCGCTGGCCGACGCCCTGACCGAGGCGCAGCTGCGCCGCAAGCGGGGGGCCAAGTGGGGCGAGACCCCGCCGGGCGTCCTGCCCGCCTGGGTGGCCGACCCCGATCTCCCGATCGCCCCGCCGGTGGCGGCGGCCCTCCGGGCGGCGGTCGACGGCAACGACCTCGGCCATCCGTACGAGGATCCGGCGCCCGCCCGGGCCTGGGCGCGCTGGTCTGCCCGGCGGTACGGCTGGGAGCCGGACGTCAGCTACGCCAGCGGGCACGGCAACGTGGTGGCCGCCATGGCCGCCTGCATCGACCTGCTCACCGCCGCCGGGGAGCCGGTGATCGTGCCGGTGCCCACGTACCCGCCGTTCCTGCTCGCCGTCCGGGACCTCGGCCGCACGCCGCTGCCGGTGCCGTTGCGCGTCGACGAGTCGGGTCGGGACGTGTTCGACCTCGGCGCCGTCGCGGCGGCGCTGCGGGACGGCGCGCGCCTGGTGCTGCTCTGCTCGCCGCACAACCCGACCGGTCGCTGCTGGTCCGCCGACGAGCTGGGGGAGTTGGCGGAGCTGGTGGTCGCGCACGAGGGCTGGCTGGTCAGCGACGAGGTCTTCGCCGACGTGACGCTGCCCGGTGCGCGGCACGTCCCGACGGCGTCGCTCGGCGACGCGATCGCGGCCAGGACCGTGACCGTGACCTCGGCCAGCAAGGCGTTCGGGACCGCCGGCCTGCGGTACGCCCTGGCCGTGGCGCCCGACGCGGACCTGCACGCGCGGATCTCCCATCGCCGGTACACCCGCGGGGCGACCGCCAGCCTGCTCGGCGCGGTGGCCGCCGAGGCCGCCTGGCGGCACGGCGACCGGTGGATGGACGACGCGGTGCGCTACCTCGACGCCCGCCGTACCGACCTGCTCGACGCGCTGCCGCGGTTGCCTGGGGTGCGGTGCCGCCCGCCGGAGGCGACCTATCTGTCGTGGTGGGACCTGCGGGAGACCCGCTTCGCCGCCGCGCCCGCCCGGGAACTGCTCGCCCGGGCCCGGGTCCAGCTCTCCGACGGCGAGCCGTTCGCCGCCGCGGGCTTCGCGCGGTTCAACTTCGCCCTGCCGCGCCCCCTGCTGGCGCAGGCCCTGGACCGGCTCGCGGAGGCCTTCCGGGCGTGAACCCGCCCGGGGGTCAGTCATCGGCCCGGAGGCACACCGGTAGCGTCGCCAGCCCGCGCAGGGTCGGGTTCGGTTCCCGTACGGGCGGCGCCGTGAGCCGGACCACCCGCAGGGCCGCGAGTTCGGACAGCAGCACGTCCGCCTGCGCGAAGGCGAGCGCCGCGCCCAGGCAGGCGTGCGCGCCACGACCGAATCCGAAATGCGGATTCGGTGTGCGCGACAGGACGAGGTCGTCGGGATCGGCGAAAATCGCCGGGTCCCGGTGCGCCGCCCCGAACAGCACCACGACCCGGTCGCCGTGCCGGACCTGGCGTCCACCTATCCGGGTATCCGTGGTGGCAATTCGCTCCTGCGCCTGGAAAGGGGTGTCGTAGCGGAGCAGCTCGTGCAGCGCGACGGTCCGTTCGCGGCCCGGGAGCCCGGCGAATTCCCGCATTTTTCCGGGATGTCGCAGCAGCGTGTGCACGGCATTTCCGAGGAAACGTTGCCCGGTGTTGAGCCCGGCCAGCAGGACGGCGCGCAGCGAATTCATCAGCAGGTCTGCCCCGACTTCGCGGTGCGCGTCTCGGCTCCGGAGGAAACCGAGTATTCCCTCCGTCGGGCCGGATTCGTACTCCGCGCGTATCAGGTCGGTGAGCAGCGCCCGTGCTTCGAGACCCGGCCGTTCCCGTTCCGGCGCGACTCCGGCGATCATGCTTCGCACCACCGCGGTGGAGGCCGTGCGGAACTCCTCGCTGCGGGAGAGGTCACCGCCGAACACCGCGCTCACGGAGAAGGTGGCGAGCGGCACCGCGAGTTCGGTGACGAGGTCGACCTCGTCGCGGTGGGCGAGTTCCGCGAGCCGCTGCCGCACGTACGGCACCAGCTCCTGCCGGATGGCCGGTACCCGCTGGGCCCGGAACGCCTCGGCGAGCAGCCGCCGGACGGGTAGCTGGTCGGGCGGGTCGAGGGTCTGGACCGTGATCGTCTGGGGCTCCATGGGCACCCCGGCGCGCCGGTAGTCGGCGGCGAAGGTGGCGGAGTCCTCGACCACCCGCAGGCAGTCGCGGTACGTGGTGAGGACCCACGCCGAGAGTTCCGGGTGCCAGTGCACCGGGTCCACCGAACGCATTATCCCATAAACCCGATAGGGATTATCGATGAATTCGGCCGACAGCGGATCGAAGAGCCCGCCGCCGGCGGCGTCCGAAGTGCCGGCCGGACCGTACACTTCTTCGCCGGTAATATCCATCTCCTGCCTCCGCAAATCCGTCCGTCCTCCGTGTGTGGCCGCTGGCGCCCCGGATCGGGGCACGCCGCCACAGCGGGCGTATTCGAGCGTCGGTCGTGGTAATGGCGCGCAGGCCCCCCGTCGGTGATGATCGCATCCTGCGTCGGCGGTCGGCCGGAGGCAAATTGAAAGGCTCCATCGTTCATAACATGAAAAAACCGCGCGGGGTTGCATTGACACCAATCGCTTGCGGGGGTAAGCCTGGCGGCAGCTCCTCGGCCGTGGCGTGCAACGTGCCGACGGGGGCAAAGGGTTATCTGGGGAGTCAGGGGAGCGCCCCTTTTCACCCCGCTTGTCCGCCGACAGAGAGGGGTCTTCGCCATGCGCCACTACTACTGATCAAAACGGGTGTGCCGCCACGTGTGCGAGGTCGCCGCGTGGCGGCATGCCGCTCGGTTTCCGCACCGTGCGTGCCCATCGGCTGCCACCGCAGGACCGCTGTGCGCCCATCGACCACCGCCGCCGGACCGACCCGAGTCGGGGCCCGCAGCGCCCCGTCGCGCGTTCCGGCCCGAGACCGAGGATGCCCCATGACCGCACTCCCGCCACCTCCGCCGACGCTGCGGGGCGACGCAGCCGCCGTACGCCTCGCCACCGACATCGACCCCGCGCCGCTGCGGGACGACCTCCGCGCCATCGAGCAGGGGCCGTGGGACCACCAGCGTCCCTACTCGGCGGGTCGGGTCGGCGACCCGATCGCCGCCGGATGGACCTGTTTCCCGCTGCACAGCCCGGGTGGCCGGGCGGACCGGACCGACCCTGGCGGTCCCGGGACGGTGCGCTTCGGCGCGACGCCAGCGCTGGCGCGGATGCCGTCGTTCGCGCGGCTGCTCGACCGCATCCCCGGGGAGCTGCGGGCGGTGCGCCTGCTCGCGCTCGACCCGGGGGCCAGCCTCGACGAGCACTCGGACGAGTTCATCGGCTTCGGCTACGGGCAACTGCGGCTGCACGTGCCGATCGTGACCAACCCGGACGCGCTGCTGTTCATCGAGGGCCGCAGCTACCACTGGCGCCCGGGTGAGCTCTGGTACGCGAACTTCGCCCTGCCGCACTACCTGCGCAACGGCGGCGCCACCCGCCGGATCCACCTGGTGGTGGACTGCATGGTCAACGACGCCATGGTGGAGCTCTTCCCCGACTGGTTCCGCCGGAACCTCGAATCGATCCCGTACGTGAGCAACCGGCCCCGGCTGCCCGTGGATCCGGAGCTGGAGGTCCCGCCGTTCCTGCTCCCCGCGGTCCTCGGCAAGGACCTGCTCGCCCACGTCACCGACGCGCCCAGCGGCGACGCCGACGGGGTGCGCACCGAGGTGACCACCGGTCCGGACGGCCCGCTGCTGCGTACGGCGGAGGGGGTCGAGTGCCTCCTGGTCCGGGTCGGCCCGGCCGAGTACCGGTTCGAGGGCTGGACGGAGGAGCGGACGCTGGACTTCGGCGCGCTGCCGGACCGGGTGCTGCTGCACGACCGCAGGAACTGGCGGCACCGCGTCTGGGAGTGCCCGCGGCTGCCCGCGTAGCCCGGGCGGCGGCCGTCGGGGGATGCTCCGGGGGGTCGGTCCGCGCCGCGCGCCGTCGCGGGGAACCCGGTAGGGCACCCGCGACGGGGACCCTCAGCGAGGTCGCCGGTGTCGCGGGTGCCCCGCCGCCGGGTCAGCCGAGGGTGAGGATGCCGTCCGGCAGTCCGGGCATCTCGACCGCCAGCCAGATCGGGCGCCAGGCGGGCAGCTCGTGGTAGCGCCGCAGCTCGGCGAGGCCGCTGAGCCAGCCCAGCCAGCCGTCGTACGGGGGCCGCTTCTCGTCGAAGCCGCTCTCCACCAGGGTGAGCCTGGTGGCGCCGCCGGAGTCCGCCAGCTCGAAGGTGGAGACCTGGTCGCTCCAGGCCAGGCTGATCCGCCGGCCGTGTTCCAGCGCGACGATGCGGGCCGGCTGCGGGTCATTGTCGAACCCGCCCATCGCCCATCGCCCACCGACGTGCGGTTCGAGCTCCATCCTGGCGC
Organism: Micromonospora sp. NPDC049559; assembly: GCF_040676675.1. NCBI lineage: Bacteria > Bacillati > Actinomycetota > Actinomycetes > Micromonosporales > Micromonosporaceae > Micromonospora > Micromonospora sp. NPDC049559. The sequence goes on from NZ_JBFAPK010000004.1 coordinate 194,159, forward strand.
CGAACCACCGGCTGAACTCGTCGGGGTCCGTCAGCGACCGGTACACGTCCTCGGGCGGGGCGGCGATCGTGACCTCGGCCCGCAGTTCGGGCGAGGTGAGGTCGACCGGCCCGGTGAGCGCGCGCCCGGCGAGATGGTCGACCAGGTTCGCCAGGGCCAGCGACCAGTAGGTGTGCATGAGGCCCCGGCTGCCGGTGTCGGTACCGGAGAGGACCTCGGTCCAGCTCGGCAGGTCGGTCTGGCTCAGGGTGAGGATGGTGGCGTCCGCGTCCTCCTCGGCGAGGTCGATCTCGACGACCGTCTCCGTGCCGTCGAGCGTCCAGGCGAACCGGACCGTACGCTCGTCGACCCGCAGCGGGTGCTGGCGGGGCTCGTCGCCCTCGGGCGTGGAGCGGCCCCAGAACTCGTACCGGCTGGGCAGGTCGACCTCGGCGTACTCGGCCAGCCAGGCGCGCAGGGCGGCGCCGTCGGTCAGCGCGTGCCGTACGCGGGCCAGGGGCGCCGGGACGCGCAGCCGCAGCCGCATCGTGCCGCCGGTGGCGTGGTCTTCGCTCATGTCTCTCCCTTGGGATATAGGGCCACGGCGAGCTTGAAGGCATCCCCCTCCGCGCCGCCGTACCGGGTGAACAGGTCCTGCAGGGTGGCGCGCAGCTCGGCGAGGAACTCCGGCCGCAGCTCCGGGCGGATCCGGATCTCGCCGGAGACGCCGATCGAGGGGAGTTCGGGTGCGTCGCGGTCGAGCGCGGCGATGTCCGCCTGGACCTCCTCCATGAGGTCGAGCAGGTAGCCGAGGCTGAGCTCGTCGCGCTCGCGGCGCCCCCCGAGTCGGCCGACCAGGCGGGGCGAGAGCCAGTACGCGCGGGCGCTGGCCTGGTAGACGCCCTCCTGTACGCCGCGCACCTTGTGCGTGGCGACCTGGCTGACCAGTCCCGCCTCGACCAGTCGTCGTACGTGGTAGTGGACCCGCTGCGGGGTCTGGTTGAGCGCCGCCGCGACCTCCGTGCAGGTGTGCGGTTCGGCCAGTTGCCGCAGCACCTCGATGCGCTGCGGCTTGAGCAGGGTCTCGGCCTGCTCGATCTGCTCCAGGTACAGGACGTCTCTCATCGCAAAAAGTATCCTGAACGTTCAAGAGAACTTTTGCAATAGCTCCCCTCGTCGATCTAGGGCAAATCCTCGTTGTTTGATCTCCAATCACGCCGATTTGCCCTAGATCGACGAGGCTGTCGGGCGCCGGCGCGCAGGCTCCCGAAAGCGGTGTGCCGAAAACACCCGAACGACCGTTAAGCTGACCGCGTGCGGATCGACGACCTCTATCCACCGGAGCGGCTGGCGCGCGCGCAGCGCGCCACCGCCGCCGCCGGCCTCGGCGCCCTGCTCCTCACGCCCGGCTCCGACCTGCGCTACCTCACCGGCTACAACGCGCACGCCCAGGAGCGCCTGACCTGCCTGGTGCTGCCCGCCGAGGGTGAACCGACACTGATCGTGCCGACCCTGGAGCGCCCGGCGGCCGAGGCGTCACCCGCCCCCGGCACCGGCGTACGCATCGTCGACCATCCCGACGGCACCGACCCGTACCCGTTGGTGGCCCGCGCGCTCGGCGGACCCGCCGGCACGGTCGGCCTCGGCAACCGGATGTGGGCCGAGCAGGTGCTGGCGCTGCGGGCCGCGCTGCCCGGCGCCGAGCAGCGCCTGGCGGGTGAGGTCCTGCGCGAGCTGCGGATCCGCAAGTCGGACGCGGAGGTGGCGGCGCTGCGCGAGGCGGGCGCGGCGATCGACGCGGTGCACGCCCGGATGGGCGAGTGGCTGCGCCCCGGCCGTACCGAGACCGAGGTCGGCGCGGACATCGCCGCGGCGATCCGGGAGGCCGGCCACGCCACCGTCGACTTCGTCATCGTCGCCTCCGGCCCGAACGCGGCGAGCCCGCACCACGAGACCTCGCACCGCCGGATCGAGGCCGGCGACCCGGTGGTGGTCGACATCGGCGGCACCATGCCCTCCGGGTACTGCTCCGACTCGACCCGCACCTACCTGGCCGGCGGCGACGTGCCCGGCGACTTCGCCGGGTACTACGCGGTGCTGCACGCCGCCCAGCGGGCCGCGGTCGCCGCGGTACGCCCCGGCGTCACCGCCGAGGCCGTCGACGCGGTCGCCCGGGACCTGATCACCGAGGCCGGCTACGGCGCCGCCTTCCTGCACCGCACCGGGCACGGCATCGGGCTGGACGGGCACGAGGAGCCGTACCTGGTCACCGGCAACCCGCGCCCGCTGGAGCCCGGCATGGCCTTCTCCATCGAGCCCGGCATCTACCTCGCGGGCCGGCACGGCGCCCGGATCGAGGACATCGTCGTCTGCACCCCGGACGGCGTCGAACGGCTCAACACCACCGCCACGGAGCTCGTCCCGCTATGACCGTCGACCGGATCCTGCCCAGCGAGGAGGCGTACGACCTCCTCGCGCTCGCCACCGAACTCGCCGACCGGGAACTGGCCCCCCGCGTCGCCGAGCACGAGGCGCGCGGGGAGTTCCCCCGCGAGCTGCTGCGCACCCTCGGCCGGTCCGGGCTGCTCGGACTGCCGTACCCGACCGAGTACGGCGGCGGCGGCCAGCCGTACGAGGTCTACCTGCAGGTGCTGGAGGTCCTGGCCGGGCGCTGGCTGGCGGTCGCCGAGGCCGTGAGCGTGCACACCCTCTCCTGCTACCCCGTCGCCGCCTACGGCACCGAGCAGCAGCGCAAGCTCCTGCCGGACATGATCGGAGGCGAGCTGCTCGGCGCGTACTGCCTCTCCGAGCCGCAGGGCGGCTCGGACGCGGCGGCGCTGGCGACCCGGGCCCGCCGCGACGGTGACCACTACGTCGTGACCGGCACGAAGGCGTGGATTACCCACGCCCACAGCGCCGACTTCTACAACATCTTCTGCCGCACCGGCGGATCGGGCGCCGGCGGCATCTCCTGCCTGCTCGCCGACGCCCGCACCGCCGGCATCGTCCCGCAGGCGGCCGAGAGGACGATGGGGCTGCGCTCCTCCCCGGTCGCGCAGATCGCCTTCGACGACGCGCGGGTACCGGCCGACCGGCTGGTCGGGCCGGAGGGGCACGGCTTCACCATCGCGATGACCGCGCTGGACTCTGGGCGGCTCGGCATTGCGGCGTGCGCGGTCGGTCTGGCCCAGGCAGCCCTCGACCACGCGGTCGGCTACGCCCGGGAACGCGAGCAGTTCGGCCACCGGGTGATCGACTTCCAGGGGCTGCGGTTCATGCTCGCCGACCTGGCCACCCAGGTCTCGGCGGCGCGGGCGTTGACGCTGGCCGCCGCCCGGCTGCGCGACGCCGGCCGGCCGTACTCGGTCGAGGCGGCCAAGGCGAAGCTCTTCGCCACCGACACCGCGATGCGGGTGACCATCGACGCGGTCCAGGTGTTGGGCGGCGCCGGTTACGTCGCGGACCATCCGGTGGAGCGGTACCTGCGTGAGGCGAAGGTGCTCCAGATCGTCGAGGGCACCAACCAGATCCAGCGCCTGGTGGTGGCCCGCTCGCTGGCCGCCTGAGACACCCGTCCACCCGGCGCCCGGCCGCCGGGTGAGCCGGGCCGCCGGTCACCCGGCGACCGAGTCCTCCCCGGGGGGCCCGACCGCCGGGTATCCGCGACGGCGCCGTACACCGACCGCCGGGTACGCGCTCCCGAGGGTTCACCGACCGGCGCGGTGCCGCAGCGCCGGGGCCATCCGCAGCAGCACCACCGCGCCGAGCACGCCCGTGGCGGCCGTGCCCCACCACAGCACCGCCGGCCCGGTCGTGGCGAACAGCCCGGTGGTCACGGCCGGACCGAGCAGCCGGGCCAGGGAGCCCGTCCACATCAGGGCGCCCTGGTAGCGACCCTGCGCGCCGTCGGGCGCCAGGTCGGCGCCGATCCCGCCGGCCACGATCCCGCCGATCACCTCGCCCACCGACCAGACCGCGGTCGTCGCCACGTACTGCCAGGCGCTGTGGGCCAGGCCGGTGGTGGCCACGCCGACGCCGACCACGCACCAGGCGGCCGCGAGCACCGGGATCCGGGGCAGCCGGGACAGCCGGGGGTAGAGGAACGGCTGGAGCCCGACCACGAGCAGCGCGTTGACCGCCGCGGCGGTGCCGAAGACCGCGGGGGAGAGGCCGTCGAGGCGTACGGCCAGCGGGATCGCGAACTCGGTCAGGCTGTAGACCGTCTCCTGGGCGAGGCTGAGCAGCACGAAGAGGATCATCAGCCGGTCGCGCAGCAGCAGGCCGTAGCCGCTGCCGTGCGGCCGGCCGGACGGGTGACGGGCCGCCCCGGCGGCCGGTCGGGACCCGTCGCGCGGGATCCCGACCGCCACCAGCAGGGCGAAGGCCAGCGAGGTCGCCGCGTCGATGAGGAAGAGCAGGAGGAAGCCGTGGGCGGCCAGGAAGCCCGCCAGCGCGGCGGCGCAGGCCGCGCCGATGTTGATGGCCCAGTGCAGCAGGCTGAACGCCCGGGTACGTCGCGGCCCGGTGACCGAGCCGGCGAGCAGCGCCCCCGCCGCCGGCGGGTAGATCTTCCCGGTCGCGCCGACCGCGAGCGCGGCGGCGGCCAGCAGCGGCAGCGTCGGCGCCGCGAAGAGCGCGCCGAGGCTCGCGGGGGCGAGCAGCAGGCCGGCGAGCAGCGCGGAGCGGGCCCCGATCCGGTCCGCGAGCCAACCGCCGAGGACGGCGCCGGCCGTGCCGCCGAGCCCGAGGGCGAGCACCACCGCCCCGGTCGCGCCCGGTGCGATGCCGCGCGCGCCGAGGAAGAAGACGAGGAACGGTACGACGGTGGCCCCGACGCGGTTGACGATCGTCCCGGCGATGACGATCCAGAACGGGCGGGGCAGCCCGCCGAAGCGCAGCGCCAGCGCGGCCCGCAGCGCTCCCGCCGCGGCCGGTGGCCGTCCGGCCGCACGCGGCCCGTCGGTGGCGCCGGCGGCCGGGGTGGTGGTGCGCACGGCCTCGGGCGCCGGCTCCGTGGTGAGTTCCGTGGTGGTCATGGCAGCAGCTTCGACGTTCGCGCCGGCCCGCAGTAATGTTTCAGCCGTGGCTGAATCTTCGGTACCCGGGGGGTCTTCCCGGGCGCGGGCGGGGCAGCGGCGGCGGGCCGGTACCCGGGGGACGCGGTGCTGACCGTCGAGCTCTCCGCGGGTGACATCGGGCGGATCCGGTTCGGGCTCTCCTGCCTCTGGGAGGTCGCGTCCAGCTTCCACGTGCTCCGCAGCCCACGGGAGCACGCGGTGCACCTGCCCTGGGCGCGCCGGGTGGGGCCCCGGCTGGCCGCCGCAGGGCTGGCGCCCGGCGGCGGCAGCCTGCTCGACGGCCTGATCCCGCCCGGGCCCCGCTACATGCCGGACTTCCTGACCCCGCCGCCGGCGACGCTCGCCCCGCAGCTCGACGCGGAGCTGGAGGTGCTGCGCGCCACCCCGGCCGAGACGGTCCGCGCCGAGCTGGACCTCCTGCAGGTGCCGCACTCGCCGGCGGTATGCGCCATGTACGCCGATCCGCCGGCCGGCCTCGCGCGCCTGGTCGAGGAGATCCGGGCGTACTGGCCGATCGCGCTGGCCGAGGAGTGGCCGCGGCTGCGCGCGCTGCTGGAGGCGGAGGTCTTCCACCGGGCCCGGCTGCTGGCCGAGGTGGGCGCCGCCGGCCTGCTCAACAGCCTGCACGATCGGGTCGGCTGGAACGAGAACACCCTGTCGGTGGCGCACGGGTGGTGCTCGGGCGCGACGGTGGTCGCCGGCGCCGGGCTGCTGCTGGTGCCGAGCGTCTTCGTCTGGCCGGCGGTGCGTACCGTCGCGTCGCCCAGCAACCCGCAGCTGGCGTACCCGCCGCGCGGCGTCGGTACGCTCTGGGAGAGCGCTTCGGCCGCGCCGCAGGCCCTCGCGGCGGTGATCGGCCGGTCGCGGGCGCAGTTGCTGGTGGAGCTGGAGTCCCCGCTGTCGACGACCGAGTTGGCGCGCCGGACCGGGCTGTCGGCCGGCGGCATATCCCAGCACCTCGGGGCGCTGCGCACCGCCGGCCTGATCAGCGCGCACCGTGCCGGGCACGCGGTGCTGAACATGCGTACCGCCACCGCGGACGCGTTGATCGCGGCGGCCGTCACCGGCTGACCCGGCCGCGTTCCCGGGCCCGCGCGCTGCCCGGGCACCGCGCCGGATCGACGCCCGCGACGGCGTGCGGGCCGTGTCCGGAAATCGCCGGGTCCGGGCGCCTGTCGCCGTCCGCCGCGACCGCCCGGTAGGTTGCTCGCGTGGAGGAGATCGATCGGGCCATCGTCGCCGCGTTGTCCGCCGACGGCCGGCTGTCCTACACCGACCTCGCGGAGCGGGTCGGCCTGTCGGTCTCCGCGGTGCACCAGCGGGTACGCCGCCTGGAGCAGCGCGGTGTGATCAAGGGGTACGCGGCGCGGGTGTCGCTGGAGGCGCTGGACCTGCCGTTGAGCGCGTTCGTCGCGATCCGCCCCTTCGACCCGTCCCAGCCCGACGACGCGCCGGAGCGGCTGGCCCACCTGCCGGAGATCGAGTCGTGCTACTCGGTGGCGGGGGAGGACTTCTACCTGCTGCTGGTCCGGGTGGCCAGCTCGGCCGAGTTGGAACGGCTGCTGCAGGAGATCCGTACCTCGGCGAACGTCACCACCCGGACGACGGTGGTGCTCTCCACCCCGTACGAGGGGCGGCCGCCGCGGATCAGTCTCGCGCCGGAAGCGGGGGAGCGGGCTGGTTCCACCGCAGGATGACCGGGCGGTCGTGTTCGTAGCCGAGCGCCGAGACGGTGGCGGTGTCGAGCCGCAGCTTTCCGCCGCCGGCGGCGGTGAGCCCGATCCAGCGGGCGCCGGCCACCCGCAGGCTGTGCCCGTGCGCGACCAGGGCCACGTCGCCGTCCGCCAGCGCGACGCGGGCGCGTTCCAGCACGCGGTCCAGCCGGGGGCCGACCTCCTCCGGTGACTCGCCGCCGGGGCAGCCGTCGGTCCAGAGGTCCCACCCGGGCCGGTCCTGGTGGATCTCCGCGGTGGTGATCCCCTCGTACTCGCCGTAGTTCCACTCGCCGAGGTCCTCGTCGACGTCGGTGACGGCCAGCCCGGCGAGTTCGGCGGTGCGCAGGGCTCGGCCGCGCGGGCTGGAGATGACCGCGGCGAAGGTACGCCCGGCCAACCCGGCCGCCAGCGCGAGCGCCTGCCGCTCGCCGACCTCCGTGAGCGGGATGTCGGTGTACGAGGTGTGCCGTCCGGTACGGCTCCATTCGGTCTCGCCGTGCCGGACGAGGATGATCTCAGCCACCCGGCCAGTCAATCACGGATCGGCCGGGGCGGCCCCGCATTACACCTAGCATCCTAGGATGGGTTACGCGGCGTGCCCCACCGCACACGGTCAGAGGTTTTCACCGGGCCCGACCGGGCACACCAACGGAGAGCGACATCGGGCCCCGGACTGGGGGGCCCGACCAGCCAGAGGGAGTCGAGATGAGCCTCACCGACAAGGCGAAGAACAAGGCCCAGCAGCTGATGGGCGCCGCGAAGGAGAAGGCCGGCGACCGGACCGACAACGAGCAGATGCGGGGCGAGGGCGCCAGGCAGCAGAGCGAGGCCCGCGCGAAGCAGGCGGGCGAGAACGTCAAGGATGCCGGCCGGAACGTGAAGGAAGCCTTCGACCGCTGACCGCGCGGTGGGATGGACTTTTCGCGGTGCGGATACGACGTGCCCCCCGGACCTGGTCCGGGGGGCACGTCGTATCGGGCGGCCTCAGGCGGCGGGTTCGGCCGCCCGCCGGGTCCACCAGGCGCGCCCGGACTCGGGGAGCGTGTCGATCGGGTCGTAGTACTCGTACCGCTTGCTGAGCGCGCCGCCGTCGGCGGCCTCGATCGAGGTGCGGTAGTTCTTGGTCCAGTACGAGATGCCGCGCTCGCGGTCGTACTCGGTGAGCATGTGGACCCAGCGCTTGCCGACGAAGGGCACGTCGCAGACGATGCGCGGGGTGGCGTAGCCGGGCAGGTAGCCCATCATGTCGTGCTGGAGCTGCTGGGCGTGCCAGACCGGTACCCGCCAGTGCTCGGCGTTGGGGATCATGTCGCACATGTAGAAGTAGTACGGCAGGATGCCCGCCTCGCCCTGGAGGGCGAAGCAGAGGTCGAGCAGGTCGGGTGCGGTGGCGTTGACGCCGCGCATGAGCACGCCCTGGTTGCGGACGTCCCGTACGCCGACTTCGAGGGCGGTCTGGGCGGCCCGGGCGACGAGCGGGGTCAGCGACTGGACGTGGTTGACGTGGGTGTGGATGGCGAGGTTGACGCCGCGGCGGGCGGCGGTGCGGGCGACGCGCTCCAGTCCTTCGACGACGTCGGGTTGGAGCCAGTGCTGGGGCAGGCCCATGAGCGCCTTGGTGGCGAGCCGGACGTCGCGGATGGTTTCGATCTCCAGTAGCCGCATGAGGTACGACTCGAGGTTGCGCCAGGGGACGTTGGCGACGTCGCCGCCGGAGACGACCACGTCGCGTACGCCGGGGTGGGCGCGCAGGTAGGTGATGTGCGCGTCGTACCGGTCGACGGGCTTGAGGGTGAGTTTGAGCTTGTCGACCTGGGGGGTGGAGTTGCCGACGAGGTCCATCCGGGTGCAGTGCCCGCAGTACTGGGGGCAGGTGGAGAGCAGTTCGGCGAGGACCTTGGTGGGGTAGCGGTGGGTGAGGCCCTCGGCGACCCACATGTCGTGTTCGTGGAGCGAGTCGCGGGTGGCGTAGGGGTGTGAGGGCCAGTCGGTGCGCCGGTCGGAGGCGATCGGGATCATGTAGCGGCGGACCGGGTCGGCGCGGAACGTCTCGGTGGTGACGGGGCCGTCGGGCACCATGGTGTTGATCATTTGTGGTGGTACGAGCATCGACATGGTGGCCCGGGTGGCCTGGTCGGTGGCGAGGTCGGCGTAGAAGCTCTCGTCGACGAGGTCGCCGAGGACGGCGCGGAGCTGTTTGGCGTTCTTGACGCAGTTGGCGCGCTGCCACTGGGCGGATTCCCACTGTTCGCGGGTGACGTGGCGCCAGCCGGGGTAGCGGGTCCAGTCGGGTTCGACGAGTTGGCGGCGCCGGTATTCGTATGGTTGGCCGGCGGTGGGTGTGGCCGTGTGGTCGGTGCCGTTGCGGGGTCGGGGAACGGCCTCGATCGGCTGGGTCTGGGTCATGGCGCCTCCTCTGTCCCGCGGTTGATCACCCGGGGGAAGGCTACTGGAGAATTTGCGGTACAGAAACTATCCTGCCGGAAGTTTTCCCGTCGCACGAGCGGCGCCGGACAGACTGTCCGGCCCGGGCGGTGGTCTGGAGTACGGGCAGTGGTCACGAGGAGGTCGCCATGACGTCACCGGTCGGTCTACATCGCGTGCTCGAACCGGCGGGGGTGCTGCCGCAGGCGGCGTGGCGGCTCGACGCGCGTGCGGAGGTCGGCGCCGACGAGGTGCGGATCCGGGTGGAGCGGCTCAACCTGGACGCGGCGAGCTTCCGGCAGCTCGCGCAGAAGCACGGCGGGGACGGGGCGGCGGTACGGGCCGAGGTGCTGGAGATCATCTCCACGCGGGGCAAGATGCACAATCCGGTCACCGGTTCGGGCGGGATGCTCATCGGTACGGTCGAGGAGGTCGGCCCGGACTCGCCGCTGCCGGTGCGGCCGGGTGACCGGGTGGCGACCCTGGTGTCGCTGACGTTGACGCCGCTGGCGGTGCACGACGGGCTGGCCGGTTGGGACGGGCTGGGCGAGCAGGTGCCGTGCGCGGGGCACGCGATCCTGTTCGCGCGGTCGATCGTGGCGGTGCTTCCGGACGACCTGCCGGCGGAGTTGGCGCTGGCGGTGCTCGACGTCTGCGGCGCGCCGGCGTTGACGGCCCGGGTGGTGGGCGGTCACGTGGTGGCGGGCGCGGGGACCGGCGCGCTACGGCGGGGCGTGACGGTGGCGGTGTTGGGCGGTGCCGGCAAGAGCGGGTCGTTGGCGCTGGCCGCGGCGTCGCGCGCGGGTGCGGCCCGTACGGTCGGGGTGGTGCCGGTGGCGGCGGAGCGGGACCGGCTGGTGGCCGCGGGGCTGGCGGACGAGGTGGTGCTGGCCGACGCCCGGGATCCGGTGGCGCTGTCGGCGGCGGTGCGGGAGGCGTTGGGCGGGCCGGCGGACGTGACGGTGGTCTGCGTGGACGTGCCGGGGTGCGAGCACGGGGCGGTGCTGGCGACGGCCGACGGCGGCACGGTGATCTTCTTTTCGATGGCGACGAGCTTCGCGGCGGCGGCGTTGGGTGCCGAGGGGCTGGCGGCGGACGTGACGATGCTGGTGGGCAACGGGTACGTGCCGGGGCACGCGGAGTTGGCGTTGTCGTTGGTGCGGGAGGTCACCGGCGTGCGTCGGTTGTTCGAGGCGCGCCTGCGGGCAGACTGATCACATGACGATTCCCTCGATGCCCTCCGGTGGTCCTTCGGTGCTGTACCGGGGTGGGTTGCTGCACTGTCCGGCGGATCCGGGGGCGACGGCCCTGTTGGTGCGCGACGGGCGGATCGCGTGGGTGGGTGCGGACGCGGACGCGCCGGCCGCCGACGAGGTGGTGGAGCTGGACGGGGCGTTGGTGACGCCGGCGTTCGTGGACGCGCACGTGCACACGACGGACACGGGTCTGGCGTTGTCGGGGCTGGACCTGTCGGGGACGCGGTCGGCCGCCGAGGTGTGTGCGGCGGTGGCGAGGTTCGCGGCGGGGTTGCCGGCGGACGCGGTGGTGTTGGGGCACGGTTGGGACGAGTCGGGGTGGGCCGATCGGCGGCTGCCGGACGCGGCGGAGCTGGACCGGGCGGCGGGGGGTCGGCGGGTGTACCTGTCGCAGGCGTCGATCCATTCGGCGTTGTGTTCGTCGGCGTTGCTGGCGGCGGCGCCGCAGGTGGCGGCGGCGGCGGGGTACGACGCGTCGGGGTGGTTGCGTCGGGACGCGCATCACGTGGTGCGGGCGGTGGCGCTGGGTTCGGTGTCGGCGGCGCAGCGGCGGGCGGCGCAGCGTACGGCGTTGCGGCGGGCGGCGTCGTTGGGGATCGCGGCGGTGCACGAGTGTGGTGGTCCGGGTACGTCGGACGAGGCGGATTTCGCCGGGGTGCTGGCGTTGTCGGGCGACGGCGGGCCGGAGGTGTACGGCTACTGGGGTGAGCTGCTGGGGGCGGCGAAGGCCCGGGAGTTGGGTGCGGTGGGTGCGGGTGGGGACCTGTACGCGGACGGGGCGTTGGGGTCGCGTACGGCGCACCTGTCGGAGCCGTACCTGGATGGTGAGCCGGGGGGTGTGGGGTTCGGGTACGTCTCGGCGGATCAGGTGCGGGCGCATCTGGTGGATTGCGCGTCGCACGGGGTGCAGGGGGGTTTCCACGCGATCGGTGACGCGGCGATCGGGACGGTGTTGGCGGGGTTCGCGGCGGCGGCGTCGGAGCTGGGGGTGGACCGGTTGCGGGCGGCGCGGCACCGGATCGAGCACGCGGAGATCGTGAACAAGCGGCTGATCGCGGGGTTCGTGGATTTCGGGATCGTGGCGAGCATGCAGCCGGCGTTCGACCGGTTGTGGGGTGGGGCGGACCGGATGTACGCGTCGCGGTTGGGGGTGGCGCGTTCGCTGGAGTCGAACCCGATGGGGGCGATGCACGGGGTGGGGGTGGCGTTGGCGTTCGGTTCGGATTCGCCGGTGACGCCGTTGGATCCGTGGGGGTCGGTGCGGGCGGCGGTGTCGCATTTCAATCCGGTGTTGCGGATGAGTGTGGCGGCGGCGTTCGCGGCGCACACCCGGGGTGGTTGGCGGGCGGTGCACCGGGACGCGGAGGGGGTGTTGGCGCCGGGTGCGCCGGCGACGTTCGCGGTGTGGTCGGCGCCGGCGGGTGTGTCGCGGGGGTTGCCGGTGCTGGTGGCGGAGGATCCGGAGGTGCGGGGGCCGCAGGATCCGACGCCGTTGCCGGTGTGCCGGCGCACGGTGCTGCGCGGTGCGGTGATCTACGAGGAGGGTGTGCCGTCGTGATGGTAGGTCTGGTCGGGGTGGTGTCGGTTCGCCGGGGTGCGGGCCGGTCGGGTCGCGGGGTGTCGCGGTGAGCGGCGGCGGGCCGGTGGGCGGGAAGTTGGGTCTGGATCCGGCGGTGGTGGCGCGGGCGCGGGAGTTGGCGCGGCGGGCCGGTCAGCCGGTGGTGGATCTGGCGCGTAGCCACACGACGGTGTCGGTGGAGCGGGCGGTGTTGCGGCTGGCCGGGGTGGGTGGTGCGGATCCGGACGGGATTCCGTGGGTGAACCGGTTGGTGGACGCGGTGGTCGCCGATGTGGGGTTGTCGCACGGGGTGGCGGTGCCGGTCTTCGACGCGTTGGCGCGGGAGTCGCTGGACGATGTGACGTTGTTGGCGCAGCGGGCGGCGGCGGGGTCGGTGCGGTTCGAGGTGCCGTCGGGTCGGGCGGCGACGGCGGCGCGGCGGGCGGCCCGGCGGGCGGTGGCGGCGGGGATCCGTCGGGTGGACCGGCGTCGGGTGGAGCGGGAGCGGTTGGTGCGCCGGTGGGGGGATCCGCCGCGGCGGCCGTGGGTGTATCTGATCGTGGCGACGGGCGACATCTACGAGGACATTCCGCAGGCGCAGGCGGCGGCGCGGGCGGGCGCGGACGTGATCGCGGTGATCCGGTCGACGGGTCAGTCGTTGCTGGACTACGTGCCGGAGGGGGCGACCCGGGAGGGTTTCGCGGGGACGTACGCGACGCAGGAGAATTTCCGGCTGATGCGGGCGGCGTTGGATGCCTCGTCGCGGGAGTTGGGTCGGTACGTGCGGCTGACGAACTACGCCAGTGGGTTGTGCATGCCGGAGATGGCGGTGCTGGCGGGGTTGGAGCGGCTGGACATGATGCTCAACGACTCGATGTACGGGATTCTGTTCCGGGACATCAATCCGATCAGGACGTTCGTCGACCAGCGGTTCTCCCGTCAGGTGCACGCGCGGGCGGGGATCATCATCAACACCGGTGAGGACAACTACCTGACCACCGCGGACGCGGTGGAGGAGGCGCACACGGTGACGGTGTCGCAGCTGCTGAACGAGTTTTTCGCGCACGAGGCGGGGTTGGCGGACTGGCAGTTGGGGTTGGGGCACGCGTTCGAGATCAATCCGGAGGTGCCGGAGTCGCTGCGGCTGGAGTTGGCGCACGCGTTGCTGGCGCGGGAGTTGTTCCCGGACGCGCCGTTGAAGTGGATGCCGCCGACGAAGCACATGACCGGTGACGTGTTCCGGGGCAACCTGTTGGACGGGTTCTTCAACCTGGTGGGGGCGCTGACGGGGCAGGGGATCCTGTTGGTGGGGATGATGACGGAGGCGGTGGTGACGCCGTGGCTGTCGGATCGGGACATCGCGCTGCAGAACGTGCGGTACGTGTTGGGTGCGGCCGGCGGGTTGCACGAGGATTTCGTGCCGGCGCCGGGTGGGTTCGTCCAGCGGCGGGCGGGGTTGGTGTTGGACGAGGCGGTGCGGTTGCTGGAGCGGATCGTGGACGATTCGCTGTTGACGGCGATCGGGGAGGGCACGTTCGGGATCATGCGGCGGCCGGCGGACCGGGGTAAGGGTCTGGACGGGGTGGCCGCGCACGCGTCGGACTACTACAACCCGGCGACGGAGATCCTGGAGGCCGACGCGGCCGGGGGTGCCGTGGTGGCGGCGGGGGTGTCGGCGTGAGCGGGCCGGTGGTGCGCCCGTACGGGGACACCACGGGCGACGGCATGGTGCAGGTGTCGTTCACGTTGCCGGTGCCGCACGACAAGCGGGCCGAGGGTGCGGCGCTGCAGTTGGCGGCGAAGATGGGGATGGATCCGGCGCTGCTGGTGCACGCCAGGGCGATGGGGGACGGGTTCACCTTCTTCGTGGTGTACGGGCGGGTCAACCATCTGGTGGACCTGTCGGCGGTGCGGGTGGTGGAGCGGGACTTTCCGTTGCTGCCGGCCAAGGAGATAAACGCGCTGGTGAAGCGGCGGTTGCGGCGCAAGCTGACGGTGGTGGGGGCGTGTATCGGTACGGACGCGCACACGGTCGGCATCGACGCGATCCTGAACGTGAAGGGCATCGCCGGGGAGAAGGGCTTGGAGTACTACCGGGAGTTGCGGGTGGTGAACCTGGGTGCGCAGGTGAGCGTGCCGGATCTGGTGGAGGCGGCCCGGGCGGAGCGGGCGGACGCGGTGCTGGTGTCGCAGGTGGTGACGCAGCGGGACGCGCATCTGCACAACACGCGGGAGATGTCGGCGGCGTTCCGGGAGGCGTTGCCGGCGGGGCGGCGTCCGCTGCTGGTGGTGGGTGGTCCGCGGTTCGACGAGGCGATGGCGGCCGAGTTGGGGGTGGACCGGATCTTCGGTCGGGGTACGACGCCCCGGGAGGTGGCCAGCTACCTGGTGCACGCGTTGGTGACGGGCAACGGTCGGGGAGGGCGGTCGGGTGAGTGATCCTCGGGTGGGTGTGTCGGTGACGCACCGGCGGTACGTGCCGTACTCGCACGCGCACTACGCGGGTTCGCTGGTGGACGGGGCGTACGCGCTGGGGTTGTTCGGGGACGTGGCCACGGAGGTGTGCATCCGTACCGACGGCGACGAGGGGTTGTTCGCCTCGTACGCGGACGTGCAGTTCCGGGCGCCGGTGCGCGCCGGTGACGTGGTGGAGGTGACGGCGACGGTGCGCCGGGTCGGTACGCGCAGCCGGACGTTGGACTTCGAGTGTCGGGTGGTGTGCCGGGGGCGGCCGGACCGGGGCGGGTCGGCGGCGGAGGTGTTGGATCCGCCGCTGGTGGCGGTGACGGCGACCGGCACGGTGGTGGTGCCGCCGGCGGGGCAGGCGCCGGGCGCGGTGCCCCGGCCGCTGTGACCCCGGCCGGGGACGGCGCGGGGCCGGGCGGGGCGACGGCGGCGGCGGGCGGGTACGCGGTCTGCGCGGACGTCGGTTCGACGTGGACGAAGGTGGCCCTGGTGGGGTTGCCCGACGGCCGGCTGCTGGCCACGGCGGCGCGTCCGACCACGGCCGGCACGGACGTGCTGCGGGGTCTGGACGCGGCGGTGGCCGCGGCGACCGCGGCGCTGCCGCCCGGGGCCGGTACGCCGGTGCCGGGCGGCTGGTACGTCTGCTCGTCGGCGGGCGGGGGGCTGCGCCTGGCGGTGGTGGGTTACGAGGAGTTGGTGACGGCGCGGGCCGGGCAGCGGGTGGGCCTGTCGGCGGGCGCGCGGGTGGTGCACGTGGCGGCGGGCCGGCTCGACGGGGCGGGGCTGCGGGCGGTACGGGCGGCCCGCCCGGACGTGTTGCTGCTGGTGGGTGGTACCGACGGCGGCGACGCGGAGGTGTTGACGCACAACGCGACCCGGTTGGCGCGGGCGCGGTGGCGTACGCCGGTGGTGCTGGCCGGCAACGTCGACGCGCGCGAGGAGCTGGTGGGGCTGCTGGCCGGGGCGGGGGTTCCGGTGACGGTGGCCGACAACGTGCTGCCCCGCATCGGGGTGTTGGCGCCGGCCTCGGCGCGGGCGGCGATCCGGCGGGTGTTCCTGCGGCACGTGATCGGCGGTAAGGGGTTGTCGCGGGGTGGGCGGTTCGCGTCGCTGGTGCGCGCGGCCACCCCGGACGCGGTGCTGTCCGGTGTGGAGCTGCTGGCCGACCAGCTCGGCGGGGACCTGGCGGTGGTGGACGTGGGTGGGGCCACCACCGACGTGTACTCGGTGCTCACCCCGGACGAGCGGGACAGCGGGCCGGGTCGGGCGGCGGCGGGGACGCTGTGGCGGGCCCGTACGGTCGAGGGTGACCTGGGGATGCGGTGGAGCGCGCCGGGGGTGGTGGCCGCGGCGGTCGCGGAGCGGCTGCTGGGCGCGGACGAGGCGGCGGGGTTGGCGGCGGAGGCGGCCGTACGGGCGGGTGAGCCGGGGTTCGTGCCGGTGGACGAGGCGCAGCGGTCGACCGACCGGCGGATCGCGGCGCTGGCGGCGACGGTGGCGGTGCGTCGGCACGCGCGCGGCGACGGTACGGGGGTGCCGGCGCGGGACCTGCGGGACGTGCGGCTGCTGATCGGGTCGGGGGGTGTGCTGCGTCACTGCGCGCCGGGGGAGGCGGCGGCGGTGCTGTCGACGGTGTTGACCGACCACGCCGGTGGGTGGCCGCTGCCGCGGGCGGCGGGTGTCGTGGTGGACGGCGCATACGTGCTGGCGGCGGCGGGTCTGCTGGCGGCGGAGCATCCGGGTGCGGCGTCGGCGCTGCTGCGGCGGCACCTGGCCGGTGGCTGAGCCCGCCTCCGGGGGAAGACTCGCCGGGGCCGACACGCCGGGCGGCGGGAATCGACTGGCCCGGGGCGGTTGACAGTCATCGGGGGGCATAACGTACCGTCTTTGAGTCCTACTACGGGAAGCGGCTGTTGTTCGCTTCGTCCCTTCGTCCGCTGGCCGAGCGACCGGTACGTGTGTCAGTGGTCGCGGCGGCCAGGTCCAGCGGGCGGGGGTCGGCGGGGCGGCGCGAACCGGCCGCGCTTACCGGTGTACGGGCAGGGCGATGTGCGCGGCCAGTAGACAACGGCCTGACGGGGACAGCCAGTCCGCGTCCGGTCGGTCCGAAGGTCGTGGCGGGTCTGCGCTGCCGCACCGGCCGGGGAGGGCCTGGGAGCATCGGGGCGTGGCCGTCGGCCGCGCCCCGATTTTCGTTCCCGCCCGCCGGGGTCGACGAGGAGCGGCTTTTCCCGCGTGTCCGGTCGGCCCGTGGCTGGGCCGGGGTCGGCGCGGTGGGTAGCCTTCGGCGGGTGATTTCTGCGTCGCCGGCGGGCCGGTGACGCCCGGGTGGAGCGGGTGGCGCGGGTGACGATGGTGGTCGACACAGCCGGTGAGACGGCCGGTACGGACGGGTCCGGGCGTACGCCGCGGCCGGCGCGGGGGGCGTTGCCGCTGCCGGTGGCGGTGGTGGCCGCGGTGGCCGCCGGGTTGGCGCTGCTGGTGGCGTTTCCGCCGTACGGCTGGTGGTGGCTGGCGCCGGTCGGGGTGGCGTTGCTGGCCGCCGCGACGCACCGGCGGCGGTTGCGCGGCGGTGCCGGGCTGGGCGCGTTGACCGGTCTGGTGTTGTTCGCCCCGCTGCTGGAGTGGACGAACCTGCACACGGGGCTGCTGCCGTGGCTGCTGTTGTCGGCGTTGCAGGCCGGCTACCTGGCGCTGCTGGGGTTGGCCGGGGCGCTGACCAGTGCGCTGGTGGAGCGGGCCCGCTGGTCGTGGCCGCTGGTCACCGGGCTGCTGTGGGTGGCGCAGGAGGCGCTGCGGGACCGCACCCCGTTCGGGGGGTTCCCGTGGGGCCGGTTGGCGTTCAGCCAGGACGACTCGCCGCTGCTGCGGCTGGCCGCGCTGGGCGGGGCGCCGCTGGTGACGTTCGCGGTGGCGCTGGCCGGCGGGTGCCTGGTCGCGGCCGGTTGGGGGCTGTGGCGCCCGCCGGCGCCGCGACCCGCGGCGGGCGTCGACGGCGGGAAGGTCTCCGCTGCGCGGGCCGGTGCGGCGCGCCGCTGGGGGTGGCCGGTGGGGGCGCTGGCGGCGGCCGTGGCGGTGGTGCTGGCGGGGCTCGCGACGCCGGTGGGTGGCGCGGGCGGCGGCGGCACCGCGGTGGTGGCGGTGGTGCAGGGCAACGTGCCGCGCCTGGGGCTGGACTTCAACGCCCAGCGCCGCGCCGTGCTGGACAACCACGTCAACGCCACCGTGCAACTGGCCGAGCGGGTCGCCGCGGGCCAGCAGCGGCAGCCGGACCTGGTGGTCTGGCCGGAGAACTCCTCCGACATCGACCCGCTGACCTATCCGGACGCGGCGGCCCGCATCTCCGAGGCCGCCGACGAGATCGAGGCGCCGATCCTGGTGGGCGCGGTGCTGCTGGGACCGGGCAGCGGACAGGTGCGCAACGCGGGACTGGTGTGGCGGCCCGGTACTGGCCCGGACGAGCAGCAGTTGTACGTCAAGCGGCACCCGGTGCCGTTCGCCGAGTACGTGCCGCTGCGCAAGGTGGCGCGGATGGTCAGCAAGGAGGTCGACCGGGTCCGGTCGGACTTCGTGGCCGGCGACCGGCCGGGGGTGCTGCGGGTCGGCCCGGTGGTCCTCGGTGACGTGATCTGCTTCGAGGTCGCCTACGACGACGTGGTCCGCGACACCGTCACCGGCGGCGCGCAGGTACTGGCGGTGCAGACGAACAACGCCACCTTCGACGAGGCCGAGGCGCGCCAGCAGTTGGCGATGGTGCGGCTGCGGGCGGTCGAGCACGGTCGGGACGCGTTGATGGCCTCCACGGTCGGGGTGTCCGGGTTCGTCAGCCCCGACGGGCGGGTATCCGGGGCCACCGGGTTCAACACCGACGCGGTGGTGGTCCGGCAGATGCGGCTCGGTGACGCCCGCACGGTGGCCACCCGGGCCGGGGTGTGGCCCGAGGTGGTGCTGGTCGGGTTGGCCGTGGCGGTGCTCGTCGCGGCGGTGCCGGGCCGGCGCCGGTGGGGGCTACCCGGATAGCCGACGGGGGACGCCGGGGCGCCGGCAGATGCGGAGGAGCGGTGAGCGAGGCAATCGGGGGGGATGGCCGGCTGACCGGTTATCCGGGCGTCGGCCGCGTCCTGGTCGTGATCCCGACGTACAACGAGGCCGACAACGTCGAACCGATCGTGCGGCGGCTGCGCCTGGCGGTGCCCGAGGCGGAGGTCCTGGTCGCCGACGACAACAGCCCGGACGGTACGGGGGACGTCGCCGCCGGCCTGGCCGCCGCCGACGAGCGGGTGCACGTGCTGCACCGGCCCGGCAAGCAGGGGCTCGGCGCGGCGTACGTGGCCGGGTTCGGGTGGGCGCGTGACCGGGGTTTCGACGCGGTGGTGGAGATGGACGCCGACGGTTCGCACGCCCCGGAGGAGTTGCCCCGGCTGCTGGAGGCGGCCCGCGACGCCGACGTGGTGATCGGTTCGCGCTGGCTGCGGGGCGGTCGGGTGGTGAACTGGCCGTGGCACCGGCAGGTGTTGTCGCGCTGCGGCAGCCGGTACGCGCGGATGGTCCTGGGCATGCCGGTGTCCGACGCCACGGGCGGTTTCCGGGTGTACCGGGTACCCGCCCTCGAAAAGATCGACTTCGAGTCGGTGACGTCGCAGGGGTACTGCTTCCAGGTGGAGCTGTCCTGGCGGGCGCACCAGGCCGGGTTCCGCATCGCCGAGGTGCCGATCACGTTCGCCCAGCGGGAGCGGGGCGCCAGCAAGATGAGCCCGGCGATCATCGGTGAGGCGCTGTGGCGGGTGACGGTCTGGGCGGCGCGGGACCGGATCTCCGCGCGCGAGACGCGGCGGGCGGCGGCCGAGCCGGTACGGTGGCCGTAGCGGCCCGGTGGCGCTCGGGTGGCCGGGGTCGCGGGGTGGCGCGCACGTGTCATGCTCGATGGGCGGGTCGTGCCGGTTCGCCGGGTCGGGGCCCGCGCCGGGTGTCGTGCCGCGGATGCGGATGAGGTGAGATGCGCCGAGGACTGAGGCTGGTACCGGCGGGACTGCTGATCGGGGTGGTCGTCGAGATCGCCGTCTTCGTCCTGCTCGGCCGGTGGATCGGGTTCGGGTGGACGTTGCTGCTGGTGCTGGCGGTGTCCCTGACGGGGTTGGCGCTGCTGCGGCGGGAGGGAATCCGCGCCTGGCGGGGTTTCCGGGCGGCGCTGAACGCGGGGCAGCCGCCGGGGCGGCAGGCCACCGACGGGCTGGTGGGGCTGGCCGCCGGGCTGCTGCTGGCGGTACCGGGGCTGGTCAGCGGCGCGGCCGGCCTGCTGCTGCTGGTGCCGCCGGTGCGGCGGCTGGCGCGGGGGCGGGTGCAGGGCGCGGCCGAGCGGCGGGTCTCCTCCGCCGTCGCCGGTGACCTGTTCGGCCCGCGGCGGGTACGGGTGCGACGCGGGCAGCCGGACGCGGCCGGGCCCGGCGACGGCGCGCCGCCACCACCGCCGGCGGCGGGGACCGGTCCGGCCATCGAGGGTGAGATCGTGGAGCCGCGCGGCCGCTGAGGCCTGGTCATCGAGACGGGCTCCGGACCGGCGCGGCCACTGGCCCGCCCGGCGCTCGGGCAGGGGTCGAACCGGGCGCCGTCGCGGTGCTTTCCGGCACCGGGTGGGGTTCGGGCAACCAGTCGCGGCCGGGGGTGTACTCCAGCCAGCGGTTGCGTTCGGCCTCGGCCACGAAGGCGCTCACCACGGTGTCCATCAGGGGATGCCCGTAGCTGGGCCACAGCAGCGACCACGCGTACAGCGGGGTGGGGTCCTCCAGCGGAACCAGCCGGATCCCCGGGGTGTCGGGAAGCGGCACGTCGGCTGGGAGCAGTGAGAAGCGGCGCGGGTCGGCGGCGACCTCGGCGAGGAAGTGTTCCAGTCCCAGGTTGGTCCCCTCGGCGTGGTCGCGGACGCCGAAGTGCGCGGCGAAGTGACGCAGGAAATCCAGCCGGTCCAGCGCTCCTGGGGTCCACAGCACGCTGCCGCGCAGCTGCTCGGGCCGCAGCACGGGCTCGGCCGCCAACGGGTGGTCCGCGCCGAGGATCGCGTCCACCGGTTCCAGCCGTACCAGCCGGTGCGTCAGTCCGACGGGCAGGGGCGGGTGGACGCGGCCGAAAGCCGCGTCGACGTCGCCGCGCAGCAGCGCGGCCGTCGCCGACGGTTGGTCGCGCGCGTGCCCCAGTTCCAGCCGCAGCTCACCGGAGCGGGCCGCCACGTGCGCGACCGTGCGCATCGGAGCGTACAGGTGACCCCAGACGTCGATCCGCAGCGGCCGGTGCGGATCCCGCACCGCGGCCACGGCCAGGTTCGCGGCGGCCAGTGCCTGCCTGGCCGGTCCGAGGAAGCGTTGCCCGGCCTCCGTGAGCCGTACTCCGTGACCGAGACGATCGAACAGCCGCGCGCCGAGCCGCGATTCCAGGCCCGCGATCCGTTTGGACAGCGCCTGCTGTGAGATCGACAGCTCCTCGGCGGCCCGCCCGAAGTGCCGCCGCTCGGCCGCGAACAGGAACGCGCGAACCTGCGCCATGTCGAGATCCATGGCTCGGACCTTAGGTGACAACCGATGGTTGTCGCTTGTCTTCGATCGTTGTTGGCTCCGCCCGCGGGGGCGCTCGTACGGTCGCCGGCATGAAGAGATTGGTTCCGACCGGCGACCGGGCTCGTCCGGTGGTGTTCGCCGAGGACGCCCAGCCGCTCGCGGCGCCGCACGAGGCGTTGATCAGGGTCGAGGCGTTCGCGCCGAATCGCGGCGAGACGTTCCTACTGGAAGATCCGCGTCCGGGCGTCGTTCCCGGCAAGGACGTCGCCGGACTGGTGGTGCAGGCGGCGGCGGACGGCTCCGGGCCGCCCGTCGGCGCCCGGGTGGTGGGCCATCCACCGTCGGGTGGCTGGGCCGAGTACGCGGCGGTGCCGACCCACTCGCTTGCCGTGCTGCCCGACGACATCAGCGCCGTGCGGGCCGCCGCGCTGCCGCTGGCCGGGATCACCGCGCTGCGGTTGCTGCGCGTGGCCGGCGCGGTGACGGGCCGGCGGGTGCTGCTGACCGGCGCCTCGGGCGGGGTGGGGCACTACCTGACGGAGTTGGCCGCCGCCGCGGGTGCGGACCTGACCGCGGTGACCGCCACAGCCGCGCGCGGTGAACGACTGCGTGAGCGTGGCGCGGCGGCAGTCGTGCACGCGGTGGCCGACGCGCCGGGCCCGTTCGATCTGGTGTTCGAGTCCACCGGTGGTGCTGATCTTCCGGTCGCGCTGTCGAAGCTGGTCCCCGGAGGCACGCTGATCTGGTTCGGTCAGGCCAGTCGCGCGCCGGTGACGCTGAATTTCTTCGACATCCTGGCCGGGCCGCAACGGGCCGTGATCCGGCATTTCCACTATGCGGGCGCGCCGTACGGCGAGGATCTGAACACGTTGGTCCGGCTGGTGGGCGACGGGCGGCTGCACCCGGAGATCGACCGCGTCGCCGACTGGAGCCAGACCGCCGAAGTCCTGGTCGACCTGCGCGAACGCCGCATCCGCGGCAAGGCTGTCCTGACCACGGGAGGGGTGCGATGAGCGTCGAGGAGTTCGTCGCCGCCAATTTCACGCGCGCCACCGGGGCGGGCCTGGACCCGCACGAGTACCAGCGGGTGACCGGCGAACTGGCATCACTGGACGGCTGGGGTGAGGCGTTCGTCCGCGCCGGGCGCTCGCACCTGGTCCGCGCGCGGGAGGCGGCCTCGCCGATCTCGGCGGGCGAGCACTACCAGGTGGCGGCGCGATGGTTCCACTTCGCCACCCTGGCGCCGCAGGCCGGGCAGGCGCTGGCCGCCGCCGAGGCCGACGCCGCCATGGGCCGCGCCCTGGCTGTCCTGGAGCCGCACGCCCGGCGGATCGAGGGGCCCGGCTTCACCGGCTGGCTACGCGGTCGCGCCGATTCCCCGATCACCGTCATCGTCGTGCCCGGCCTGGACTCCAGCAAGGAGGAGTTCCACGCCGTCACCTCGGCCCTGCTGCGCAGGGATGTGGCGGTGTTCGCGATGGACGGTCCCGGACAGGGCGCGCTCGCGTCCACCTCGACCGTCCGGCCCGACTACCATCAGGTGATCGGCCGGGTCATCGACGCGCTCGGTGTCGACCGGGTCAGGCTCGTCGGGCTCAGCCTGGGCGGCTACTACGTGGCCGAGACCGCTGCCTGGGAAACCCGCGTCGCGGCCGTCGCCACCGTCAGCGGCCCCTTCCGCCTGGACTGGGATGGCCTTCCGACCCCGGTACGGGACCTCCTCACCCGGCGCGCCGGCGGGGCCCGGCCGGCCCGCGACTTCGCCCGCCAGGTCGACCTGTCCACGCTGGCACCACGCATCACCGTCCCGCTCCTCGTGGTGGACGGCGGCCAGGACCTCATCCCCGGCGTGACCAACGGCGAGCGGCTGGCCCGCCTGGCGCCGCACGGCGAATACCTGCTCGTCCCGCACGGCGACCACCTGCTCGGCAACGCCCGGCCCGACTGGCTGCCCGCGACCGCCGACTGGCTCTCCGGAGAACCCAAGTGAACCGATTCGTCGACAAGGTCGCCCTGATCACCGGCGGCACCAGCGGCATGGGACTTGCCACCGCGCACCGCCTCATCGCCGAAGGCGCCCACGTGATCGTCACCGGTCGTACCCCGCGACGCGTGGACGCCGCCGTGGCCGAACTCGGCCCACGCGCCCTGGGCGTGGCGGCCGACGCCGCCGACCCGGCCGGGCTCGACGCGGTCATGGACAAGATCAAGACGCGCCACTGCCGCCTGGACGTCCTCTTCGCCAACGCTGGCGTGGGCACCTTCCTACCCTTCGCCGACATCACCGAGGCGGACTTCGACCACGCCGTCGGCGTCAACTTCAAAGGTGTGTTCTTCACCATTCAAAAGGCGCTGCCGCTGCTGGCCGACGGCGGCTCGATCGTCATCAACGCCTCCTGGACCCTGACCGGGGCAACGGCGTCCTGACGCTGTACTCGGCGACCAAGGCGGCGGCGCACAACCTGGCTCGTACGCTCGCCGCCGAACTCGGCCAGCGCGGCATCCGGGTGAACTCCATCAGCCCGGGATACATCGACACGCCGATGTATCCCGCTGCCGCGTTGAGCGAGGCGGAGGTGGCGGCCGTGACGGATCGAGTCGTCGCGCGCCGGTTCGGCCGTCCGGAGGAGATCGCCTCAGTGGTGGCGTTCCTCGCCTCCGCCGAGGCGTCCTACATCAACGGCCAGGACCTGGTCGTCGACGGCGGCCTGGTAGCCGCTGTTCCCGCCGCGTCCGTCAGCTGACGAGACGGGAGCATCCCCCGCCCGGGTAGCCCTCCGGCCCGGCCACCCGAAAACCCGTACGCCCCGCCGGCGAGGTCGCCGGCGGGGCGTACGAAGGTCTTCCCGGTGTGCTCAGATGCGCCCGCGGCGGGTGCGTACCTCCTCGAGCCGCTCGGCGAGGATGTCCTCGAGTTCGGCGATCGAACGACGCTCGAGGAGCATGTCCCAGTGGGTGCGCGGCGGCTTGGCCTTCTTCTGCTCCGGCTCGCTGCCGTCCACCAGCCGGGCGACGCTGCCGTCGAACTTGCATTCCCAGGTCATCGGTACCTCGGCGTCGACGGCGAAGGGCACCTCGAACTGGTGACCCTTGGCGCAGAGGTACTCGCGGGTCTGGCGCGGCGCGAGTTCCGTGTTGCGGTCGGACTCGTAGCTGACTGCTCCCAGACGGCTTCCGCGAAGCATGCGCTCGCCCATGATCGGCTTTCCCCTCGGTCGTGGTGCTGTTCCAACAGGTGTAACGATGTGCACCGGGCGGGCGATTCCCCGCCGCCCGGTACGGACGGTGCGGCTGGCCGGGGACGCCTCCGGTCGACCCGCCATCACCCGACGTGATCGGCCCCCCGCGTCCCAAACCCTCCGAGCTTAGCCGGAGCCGTGGGACGGGCGGCCACTTCACCGGCCAAACCAGGACTCGCGGGCGCGAATCGCGACCCAACCGTTATCACGGGCCAACCGGCGGGGTCCGGTCGCCGTGACCTTCCGGTCACCTGACGTCCCCGGCGGCCCCGGCTATTCCCGTATCGCGCCCGAGACGGTGGCGGCCAAAACGTAGCGGCGGACCGCCGCGCGGTGGCACCGACGGTCACCGGGGCGGGTCGTGCGCCGTCCCGACCGTCCGGCCGGCGCGCCGGGTCAGGCGTCAGCCACTGGTGCGGATGCTGCCGATGGTGCCGGTGGTGCCGATGCGGCGTCGGGGGCGCGCAGGCCGGCCAGCGCCGCGGCCAGCTCCCCGACCTGCGCGGAGAGCTCGCCCACCCGGGCGTACGCGCGGTCGCGGTCCCGCTCGGCGGTGGCGAGCCGGTCGGCCACCTCGGCGAGGCGCGCCTCGGCGGCGACGGTCGCCTCCCGGGCGGCGGCGGCCCGCGCGGTCAGCTGGTCGCGTTCGGCGGCGAGCCGGTCGAGGCCGCGACGGGCGTCCGCCAGCGTGGCGGCGGCCTCCTCGGCGGCCCGGCGGGCGTCCGCGTCGCGCCGCCGCGCCTCGTCGGCGGCCCGCTGCGCGTCCTGACGCGCCGCCGCCTCGGCCGCGCGCGCCTGGCCGGCCTCATCGCGCAGGCGTTCGGCCTGGGCGAGGGCCTCGGCGGCGGCCCGGCCGGCCCGTTCGGCGTCGGCCCGGGCCGTGTCGCGTTCGCGGGTCAGCTCCGTGACCGCCCGTTCGGCGGTCTCGGCCCGCTGCCGCTGGCCGCCGGCGTCGCGGCGGGCGGCGTCGCGGTCCTGTTCGGCCTGGGCGCGCAGCGCGTCGGCCGCGCTGGCGGCGTGCCGGGCCTCGTCGCGGGCGGAGCGGGCCGCCTCGGCCTCGGCCCGCGCGGCGGCGGCGGACGCGCCGGCCCGCTCGGCCTCGCGGCGGGCGGCGTCGCGGTCGGCCGTGGCGTGCCGCGCCGCCTGCTCGGCGGCGCTGGCCGCGTCGCGCGCCGTGTCGGCCTCGCGGCGCGCCTCGTCGCGTTCGGTCTGTGCGGCGGCCACCGCCGCGGCGGCCTCGGCGCGCACCTCGGCCAGTTGCCGTTCCACGCCCGCCGGGGAGAGTTCGGCGTGCAGCGCCTCGGTGAGGGTCTCCACCATCTGGTCGAGCCGGTCGACCACCTCCCAGGTGCGGGAGACCTGCCCGGCCAGGCCGGGGGCGCCGCGGTGCCGCATGCGGACGTTGCGCGAGGCCCGCTGGCAGGCGCCGTCGTTGTCCCGGCAGTAGCGGAAGGGCCGGCCCGCGCCGGCGCGCTGCGGTACCGGCCGTCCACAGTGGGCGCAGGGCCGGGTTTCGGTGGGACCGTCCGGGGTGGTGACCTCGTCGCGCATAGCCGAGGCAGTCTAGGCCATGCCGGCCCGGCCGCCACCCGGGCCGACCCGGTGGGCGGCCGGGCGGGTGCGGCGCCGGCCGGCGGGCGGCTCAGATCTCCCGGACGAAGACGATGGCGTCGGCCCGGTCGATGGTGGCCGGGTCGAGGGCGAGGTAGGTGTGGTCGGCCGGTACGCGCGCCGGCGGCGTGCGGTCCAGGGCCGCGGCGAGCCGGCCGGCATCGACGACGGCGCGGGCGTGGGGCAGCCGCGACAGCAGCCCTTCGAGGGTGTCCGGCGCGGGCACGTCGTCCCCGCGCGAGCCGAAGGTGGCGGCGGCGAAGGCGTACCGGTCCCCGAGGCGGGCACCGACGATGGCACCGGCGCTCCACCACTGCCGCCCCTCGCCGGCGAAGTGCAGGCGGCTGCGGTCCCGTTGCAGGTGCAGGTTGTGGGCGAAGGCGAGGGTGGGGCCGCGACGGGTCTCGTGGCCGAGGATGGCGTCGAGGTTGTCGGCCATCATCGCGTCACGCAGGCGCATGAGCGCGTCGATGCGGGTGGGCCCGGTCTCGGCCATGCCGGCGTGGTAGCGCAGGAGCCCGGCGGCGGTACGGCCGTACAGGTCGGCCCGCCACCAGTCGTCCGGGGAGGTGGCCGCGCTCAGCTGCGGGGCGTACGCGGTGAGCAGCGCGCGCAGGTCGTCGGCGAGCAGGCGCAGGCGCATCGCCTCGGGGGTGCGGCCGACGGAACGGGTGGGGTCCGTGAGGGCGGCCGGGTCGATCCAGCGCTCGTCGGGACCGAGCAGTTCGTCGAGGGTCTCGCGGTCGCCGGCCAGATCGAGGTGGGCGGCGAGGTAGTCGTGCAGCCCGGTCAGCGCCGGGCGGGGACTGTCCGGACCGGTGATCTCCAGGGGGCCGTCGAAGCCGTAGAAGCGCACCCGCTCGGGCCGCGGACGCCCCTCGTTGTGGGCGCGCATCCAGCGCAGCAGTTCCCGGTTGGCGGGCGAGGCGCCGAAGCCGTGGCTGAAGCCGAGGTCCATGGCGTCGTCGAGGGTGCCGACGCCGTCGGTGACGTACGCGTCGGCGACCAGGGCGCCCAGGCAGTCGGTCTCCAGGGCGATCGAGCGGTAGTTCTGGTGCGCGACGAGGTGGCGGAACAGCTCGTTGCGCAGCTCCAGGAAGGCCTCGACGCCGTGGGTCGGCTCGCCGAGGCCGAGCAGGCGGGTGGCGGGGGACAGCAGCGCGGTGAGGGCCTCGCCGGTGAACTCGCGCGCGGCGGCGCGGATCGGGTCCGTCATTCCTTCAACTGTATCGTTGAACCACGTGTGTAAGCTTTCGCGCGATCTCGTGCCGTCCGACCGGGACGTACCCTCAACGGCACGGTACAGGAAGCGGCGGCCCGCCCCCGCCGCCGACGGGTCGGGGCGGCGACGGTCGGATGTGGACGGAGCGTGGGGGATGGGCGATCCGGCGACCGGACTGCGGTCGGTGGACCTGGCCCGGCTGGTCGGGGTCTCGACCCAGCAGATCCGCAACTACGTCGACGCGGGCGTCCTGCCGCCGGTGACGCGCAGCCCGGCCGGCTACCGCCGCTTCGAGGCACGCCACCGCCGGGCCCTGCTCACCTACCGGGCGCTGGGCCGGGGGTACGGGTGGGAGACGGCCAAGGCGGTGCTGCGGGCGGTACACGCCGGTGACGTGCCGCAGGCGCTGGCGCGCGTCGACGCCGCGCACGCCGGGCTGCACGAGCAGCGGCTGTCGCTGCGCGCCGTCGGCGAGGCGCTGGAGGCGGTCGCCGCGCGAGGCGCGGGGGAGGCGGTCCCGTCCCGTGGCCCGCTGCGGGTCGGGGAGCTGGCCCGGCGGCTCGGGGTACGCGCCTCGGCGCTGCGGGTGTGGGAGTCGGCGGGGCTGCTGGCGCCGGCCCGGACGCCCGGCACCGGCTACCGCAGCTTCGGCCCCGCCGACGTCCGCGACGCCCAGATGATCAAAATGTTGCGGCAGGGCCGCTATCCGCTGGCCCAGATCCGACCCATCCTCGACGGCCTGCGCCGCACCGGCAGCAGTGAGGCGCTGCGCGCGGCGATCGCGGACCGCCAGCGGGAGCTGGCCCGGCGTACGAAGGGCATGCTCGCCGCCGCCGGTGCGCTGCACGGGTACCTGGAGGAGTTCCCCGACCCGCCGCCGGGCGCCGGCCGGCGGAGCGAGGGCTGACGGCCGGCGGAGCCGGGGAACGCGAACCCGAGGCGGGCGTCGTGGCGGGTCAGAGCAGCGACCGGCCGGTCGGGGCCAGCCGCAGCACCTGCGGGGCGGCCCGCTCGACCCGGGCCAGCGCGGGAAGGATCTCGTCGCGTACCTCGGGGTCGTCGGCCAGGCGCGCGCGGTGCCGCCGGTGGGTCTCGTCGTCCGGGTACGACCCCAGGGTCACCACCACGTTCTCGCCGGTGCGCACCGGCAGTCGCGGGAACGTGTTGACCGCCGGTTCCGTGCCGAACACCGCCAGCGGCGCGGGACCGGTGCGGCCCAGCGCCGGCACGAGCCGGTCCCGGACCAGGCCCGGCCCGGGGCCGGGCACCTCGGCGCGTTCGGCGTCCGGCGGGAAGGACCAGACGGTGGCGACCAGCAGCCGCCGTGGTGCCGGGGCCCCGACCGGGGGCCGCCGGGCCGGGTCGACCGTGACGCCGGTGCCCGGCCCGGCGGGCCGCAGCAGCAGCACGTCGTCCGAGTCGACCATCGTCGCGTTGGCCTGGTCCCGGTGCGCCGCCCAGACGGGTCCGTCGTAGAAGGCGGTCAGCGCGCGCTGTCGGCTGGTCATGTCCGCGAAGCCGCGCAGCCAGACGAACCGGTCGGGGTCGTCGAGGTCGCGGAACTGGCCGAGTACGGTCATCCCGACCCGCTCCTGGCTCTCCACGAACTCCCGGTCGAACAGGTCGATCAGCTCGTCGCGCCGGCCCGGCCGCAGCGTGTACCGGCGCAGCTCCACCACCGCGGGCGAGGCGGGCGCGCTCATCCGACCGGCTCCGAGCTGGCCGGCGTCCGATCCGTGGCGGCCGGCGCCCCGACCCGGGCGAACTCCATGATCCAGTTCGTTTCCCAGGTCGCCCCGCCGTCGACCGAGAAGGCCTGCTCCCAGCGCGCGGAGACGGGCGTGATCCGCGACCAGATGAACCGGCACCGTACGGGTCGGCCCTCGTGGCTGTCGTCGCCGTGGAACTCGCCGTACCCGTCGGCGGTGAACCGGCCGACGATCGGGGGCGTCAACCGCCCGTCCCGGCTGCTGACCCAGTTCAGCGACCACAGCCGGGTCTGCGGGTCGTACAGGCGCAGCGTCAGCCCGGAGAGTCCCTTCGTCGGGAAGCTGATCTCGTCGAGGTTGGCGGCGCCGCCGAAGAGCGTGCCGTGGCAGACGGCCACGCCGGGGAACTCGTCCCAGTCGGACCCGCCGGACAGCGGCGATACCAGCCGCCGGTTCGTCACCTGCCAGCTGCCGATGAGGAAGTCGAAGTCGCCCACGCCCGGGCGGTCGGGGGAAGAGCTGCTCATCCGCGTCGTCTCCTGTCGGTCGATGATCCCGGGCCCGCTGGCCCGGCCGGGAACGCTAACCCCGCTCCACTGACATCCGCTGTCAGTGGAGACCGGCATACTTCCGAGGTGCGCGCGAGCCGGTTGCTGTCGATCCTGTTGCTGCTGCAGGCGCGCGGCCGGCTGACCGCCCAGCAGCTCGCCGACGAGCTGGCCGTCTCGGTCCGCACCGTGTACCGGGACGTGGAGGCGCTGGGCGCGGCGGGCATCCCGCTGTACGGCGAGCCCGGTCACGACGGCGGCTACCGACTCGTCGACGGCTACCGCACCCGGCTGACCGGTCTCACCGGCGGTGAGGCCGAGGCGCTGTTCCTGGCCGGCCTGCCCGGCCCCGCCGCCGACCTGGGGCTCGGCGCGGTGCTGGCCACCGCCCAGCTCAAGCTGATGGCCGCGCTGCCGGAGCCGTTGCGCGACCGGGCCGAGGAGCTGCGGCGGCGGTTCCACCTGGACACCTCCGGCTGGTACGCCGAGGCCGAACCGACCCCGCACCTGGCGGCGGTGGTGGAGGCGGTCTGGACCCAACGGCGAATCCGGATGCGGTACCGCCGCTGGGCCGAGCCGCAGGAGGTGACCCGTACCGTCTCGCCGTACGGGCTGGTGTGCAAGGCCGGCCGCTGGTACCTGGTCGCGGGCGAGCCGGAGTCGATCCGCACGTACCGCGTGTCGCAGATCCTGCGGGTCCAGCTGCTGCCGGGCCCGTGCGAGCGGCCCGATGGGTTCGATCTCGCCGCGCACTGGGCCTCCTACCTGGGCGACTTCGACGCGCGGCGGCACCGCGGCCAGGCCCGGGTGCTGCTCGCCCCGGGGGTGCTGGAGCGCCTGCCGGACCTGGTCGAACCGGCGGTGGTTCGGGCCGCGCGGGCCAGCGTCGGCACCCCGTACCCGGACGGGCGGGTCCCGGTGACCATCCCGATCGAGTCGGTCGGCCACGCCGCCGGCATGCTGCTGCGGCTCGGCACCGACGTGGAGGTGCTCGCCCCGGCCGAGCTGCGCGCCACGATCGCGTCCACGGTCGCCGCGCTGGCGGCCACCTACGCCGACCCGGCCACCTACGCCGACCCGGGCGGCGGCGCCGGCCGGGCGTAGGCGCGCGGTCAGGCCGCCTGGGCGGCCATGGCGAGGCGGGTCTCCTCGGCGACCAGGTCGGCGTTGATCGCCGCCCCGGCGCTCAGGCCACCCGCCGCCGCCGTGACCACCTGGGCGAGCGGGTCCGCCGCGTTGCCGGCCACCCAGACGCCGGGCACCTCGGTGGCGCCGGTGGCGTCGGCCGGTATCCGGCTGCCGATCACGTGCTCCCCGCGCCGCTCGTCGACCGGCCGCAGGCCCAGCGTGGCCGCCACGCCGGCGCGCGCGGTGAACCGGGGCGCCACCACCAGGGCCTGGCAGGCGACGGTACGGCCGTCGTGCAGCCGTACGCCGGTCAGCCGGTCGTCGCGCACCTCCACCCCGGTGACCTCGCCGGCCACCACCGCGATGCCGCGGGCGGCCAACTGGGCGCGCTCCGGTTCGGCCGGTGGGTCCGCCACGTGCCGCAGCAGGGTCACGTCGGCGCTCCACTGCCGCCACAGCAGCGCCTGGTGCACGCTCGCCGGGCCGGTCGCGAGCACCGCGATCGCCTGGTCGCGTACCTCCCAGCCGTGGCAGTAGGGGCAGTGCAGCACGTCGCGGCCCCACCGCTCGGCCAGGCCCGGCACCGGCGGCAGCTCGTCGACCAGGCCGGTGGTCACCAGCAGCCGGCGCGCCCGCACCGTCCGACCGTCGGCGAGTTCGACGGTGAAGTCGCCGTCCGGGCCGTCGGCGCGCCGGGCCGCGGTCACCGTGCCGGTGACGGTCTGCCCGCCGTAGCCGGCGACCTCGGCCCGGCCGGCGGCGAGCAGCTGCGCGGGCGCGACGCCGTCGCGGGTCAGGAAGTTGTGCACCCCGTCGGCCGGGGCGTTGCGCGGCGCGCCGGCGTCGACCACGAGCACGCGCCGCCGGGCCCGCGCCAGGGCCAGGGCCCCGCTGAGCCCGGCGACGCCGCCCCCGACGACCACCACGTCGTACCGCCGGGCCAGCTCCGTACCGTTGTTCGTTGTCATTGTCTCCGCCCTTCCGTCGTGACCGGCCCGACCGGCGGGCCGGGACCGTGCCCCGGGGGCGCGGCGTGCGCCCCGGGCTGGCAGAACCGTCCCGCGCCGGCCCTCGGCTTGACAAACAACGTTGCCGGATCGGCAAATGAACGGATGAGTGACGACGATGCCGGACCGGACCGGGACGACTCCCTCGACCAGGTGCTCGGGGCGGTCGGCCCGAGGCTGCGGGCGCTGCGCCAGCGGCGCGCCACGACGCTGGCGCAGCTCTCCCGCGCGACCGGCATCTCGGTCAGCACCCTGTCGCGGCTGGAGTCGGGCCAGCGCCGCCCCACCCTGGAGCTGCTGCTGCCGCTGGCCCGCGCCCACCAGGTGGCGCTGGACGAACTGGTCGGCGCCCCGCCGACCGGCGACCCCCGCGTGCACGCCCGCCCGGTGACCCGGCACGGCCGGACGTACCTGCCGCTGACCCGCCGGCCGGGCGGTCTCCAGGCATTCAAGATGATCATCCCGCCGACGCCGGCGAGCGAACCGCAGCCGCAGGTGCACGAGGGCTACGACTGGATGTACGTGCTCTCCGGGCGGCTGCGCCTGGTGCTGGGCGAGCACGACCTGATCCTCGCCCCGGGCGAGGCCGCCGAGTTCGACACCCGTACCCCGCACTGGTTCGCCAACCCCGGTCCCGGCACCGCCGAGGTCCTCACCCTCTTCGGGCCGCAGGGGGAGCGGCTGCACGTCCGGGCGCGCCCGCGTGACCGCTGAGTCGGCCGCCGTGGGCTACCAGGTCGGTCCCGAGGGCAGGTCCGCCAGTCCCGGCGTGGACAGGTGCAGTACCTGGTAGCGCTCGGTGGCCGCCGGATCGGCGGTGACGGTCTCGCGCCACAGGACGAACCGCAGCAGCTGCCAGTGGTGCGGGTCGACGGCGAGGGCCGCGGTGTGCACGTCCTCGTGCCGGGCCAGCGTACGAAGCTCCTGGATCTCCCGCTCGATGCGGGCGGCCAGGCCCAGGCCGGTGCCCTCGGGGTCCGGATCGGCGGGGATCGGGACGAGCCGTCGCGAGGCGGCCCGGGGAAGGCCGGCCCGGGCGGGACCGGGGTGGCAGGCGACCCCGGTCCAGTGCCGGACGACCGGGCGGCCGAAGTCGCGCACGATGTTCTGGAATCCGCCGCCGCCGAGCAGGAACCGGGCCATCTCGCCGGTGTTGTGCCAGAGGTAGAACGGGGCGTACTGGTTGACCGGTGAGTCGTCCACGCCGCGTTCGCGGATCACGTACGCCTTCAGCCCGAGCCCGGCGCGGTCGTCGAGGACGCGCCCGCCGACGGCCACGCGCTCGCGGATGATCCGCATGTCGTAGTCGGCGGGCAGGGTGATCTCGTACTGCTTCGCATACATGAGCGCCTACCTGTCGCCGGGGGAGGTGTGGGCGGCGAGCAGGTTCAGCACGCCGGTGATCGCCTGCTCGAACGGTGCGGTGGAGTCGGCGGCGCGGGCCAGCACGTAGCCGCCCTGCAGGACGGCGACGACGGTCGCGGCGGTGGTCGCCGGGTCGAGCGCGGGGCCGAACTCGCCGCGGTCGCGTCCCTCGGCCAGTACGTCGGCGAGCCGTTCCCGCAGCCAGGAGAGGGTCTGCTCGACCGGCGCCCGCAGGTTCGGGTCGGCCATGACGTCGGGGTCCTGGGTGAGGCGTCCGATCGGGCAGCCCCGGAGTACGTCCCGTTCGCGCCGCAGGTAGGCGGTGACGCGTTCGACGGCGGTGCCGGGGGCGGCGAGCTGGGCCTCGGCCTTGGCGCGCATCTCCTCGGCGGTGCGGTTGATCGCGGCGAGCGCCAGGTCGGGCTTGCCGCTGAAGTGGTGGTACATGCTGCCCTGCCCGGCTCCGGCGCGTTGCTGGATGGCCCGAGGGCTGGTCCCGGTGTAGCCGCGTTCCCACAGCAGTTCCCGGGTGCTCTCGACGAGGCGTTCGACAGTGTCCACGCGAGCACTATACATACTAGTAGGTACACCGCCCGGCCCTCACACACCTGCCGCCACCGCGGCGCCCAGCCCCAGCAGCACCACACCGGTGGTCACGGTGATTCCCCGCAGGGCGGTCGGCTGCGACACCAGGGCCCGCCCTCGGCTGACGGCCCAGGTGAGCAGCATGTACCAGGAGGCGCTGACCAGCGCCCACAGGGCTCCCAGGGCGACGGTCGACAGGAACACCGGGCCTTTCGAGGTCACGAACTGGGGCAGCACCGAAACG
Organism: Micromonospora sp. NPDC049559; assembly: GCF_040676675.1. Classification (NCBI taxonomy): domain Bacteria; kingdom Bacillati; phylum Actinomycetota; class Actinomycetes; order Micromonosporales; family Micromonosporaceae; genus Micromonospora; species Micromonospora sp. NPDC049559. Next base: position 227,841 of record NZ_JBFAPK010000004.1, read on the forward strand.
GCGAACACCCCCGCTTTGGGGTTGCCGAGGTTGGTCATCAGGCCGGTGAGATATCCGCCCGCGAAGCCGGTACCGCGACCGCCCTCGTAGGACGGACGGGTGGAGACGGTGGTGGTGAGCGCGGTCCATAGCGTCTTCGCCCCGAGGACCATCAGCACGACGCCGCCCGCGATCCGGAGCAGCGCGTACGCGGTGGGGCTGGCCAGCAGGACGGCGGACAGCCCGGCCGCGGCGGCCGTGGACCACAGCAGGAAGCCGCTGGCATTGCCCGCGAGCGTGCCTCGGAGCGTACGTTGGCCGCCTTCCAGAACCTGCCGGATCATCAGGGCCGAACTCGCGCCGGGCAGCATCGCCAGCAGCAGGGTGGTGGCGACGAAAACGGGCACATGCGTGGGCATGGCAAAGAACCCCTTCCGGGATTGCGGCCGATGGGTGTACCACCAGGCTTCCCGCCTCGCGCCCCTAAGAGAAGTTAAAAGAGAAGTGTGCAGCGTTAGGATTAGTGAATGCTGGTGGATCCGGGACAGCTGCGGCTCATCGCGTTGATCGAGCGGCACGGCTCCCTGACGGCGGCGGCGCACGCACTCCAACTCACGCCCGCGGCGGTCACCCAACAGGTGGCCAAGGCCGAACGCGACTGGCAGGTACCCCTGGTCATCCGTGGTCCTCGCGGAGCGACGCTCACCGCGGCCGGTGCGCTGCTCGCCTCCCACGGTCGAACTGTCGAGGAGGCATCGGACCGGGCCGAGGCGGAACTGGCCGCACTGCTCGGCCACCTCTCGCTCCGTCTGCGGATCGGGACGTTCCAGGCGGCTGCCCTGCACCTGCTGCCACCGGCCCTGACGACGCTGAGACACCGCCATCCAGACGCCGACGTCTCCGTCGTAGACGTGGTCTCCGGACGCGGAGTGGACGAGATCAGCGCGGGGCGCCTGGACGTGGCCATCGTCGCGTCCTGGGGCACGCCGCTCGCGCCGCCCCCGCACGTACGGGCCCACTCGCTCCTGTTGGATCCGATGGTCGTGGTTCTCCCCGATGACCATCCACTGGCCACCGGGCAGCCCACGGGCGCCGAACTTCACCTGGAACAGCTGCGCAACGAATCGTGGGTCTCCATCCTGGCCGGCCATGCCGCCCGCGAGCAGTTCCACGACGCGGCCCGCGAGGCCGGCTTCACTCCCACCGTGCGGTTCGAGACCGAGTCCTACGACGTCGCCCAGGCCCTCGTCGGCACAGGCATCGCGGTGGCCCTGGTCTCGCGCCTGGCCCTGACCCACGCGCCCGGCACCACCCATCGCGAACTGGCCCGCCCGAGGCCCTACCGCCAGCTCTACGCCGTGACCAGAACCGACGCCAGCCTCACCCCGCTCGCGGACATGCTCATCGACCTCCTGCGTGATGTCGCCCGCGACATCACCGCCACCTGGGCGTCTCCCCGGCGGGAGAAGCAACGCCGATCGAACTCACCGCGCAGGCCCTGAACGGCCCCCGAGCCGGCCGGCAGCCGCCCGCCCCGCCGGCCGGCTCGGACCTGCCCGGTCACGCCACGCGTCGTCGCGCGATCGCCGCCTCCAGGTTGTCGAGCTCGTCGCCGCGGTGGGCGCGGTGCTGCCGCGTCCAGGTCTCGTCGTGCAGCGGATCGACCGTCAGGACCACCCGCGTACGGTCGCCGGCGGGCGCGATGTCGACGGTCGTCAGATGCTCGTACGGCTCGTGGCCGGGCACGAAGTCGACCAGTGACAGGTAGGCGAGGCGGCTCCCCGGCACCACCTCGGTGAACGTCTTGCGCACCTCGCTCGACAGCGGCATGCCGGCGTCCCGCAGGAACGCGACCTGCGCCGGCGCGGTCGCGGTCATCGTGTACCGCAGCCCTCCGCCGGGCCGCAGGTCGAGTTCGCCCACCCGGGTCTCGAAGCCGGCGGGGGCGAACCACTCGTCGAGGCCGGCGGCGGTGGTCCACAGGTGCCAGACCAGCTCCGCCGGAGCGTCGTAGCTGCGCTCGAACCGGGCGGCGTCCGGGTGGGGCGTGGGCTCGGTGGTCATCGGGGTCCTCCAGAGGGTGCTGCCGCCTCGTCCCGGGCGGGTCCGCCGTCATGACGAACGGCGACGCGGCCGACGGACACCACCGGCGCGGAAATCTTCCCGACGCCCGCTGTCCGTCCACGGCGAGGCCGTTCGTCCGATACTCGATACCGGCATCGACCCGCACCGGGAGGACTCATGCAGTACGCGTTGTTGGCCTACTCCCCACCGGAGGAGACCGACCGGGCGACGCGTCCGATTCCGGCCGGCCTCGCCGACCAGCTCGCGCGGCCGAGCGTCACCGGCTGGGCCCGCCTGCACGCGGACGCCTCGGCCACCACGCTGCGCAGCGACGACGGACGGACGCTGCTGACCGACGGGCCGTTCGTCGACAGCAAGGAGTACCTCGCCGGCCTGATCCTGATCGAGGCCGACGACCTCGACGGGGCACTGGCTATCGCCGACGAGCTGCTCCAGGAGGCCAGGCCCGGCACGGCGATCGAGGTGCGGCCCGTTCTCGCCGGACGTTTCCGTGGCGCTTGACGCGGTCTTCCGCGATCAGTGGGGCCGGGTGCTGGCCACGCTGGTCGGGATCCTCGGCGACCTCGAACTGGCCGAGGAGGCGGCCGCCGAGGCGTTCGCGATCGCGGCCGAACGCTGGCCACGGGACGGGGAACCGACGAACCCCACCGGCTGGCTGGTCGCCACCGCGCGCAACCGCGCCATCGACCAGCTGCGCCGCCAGCGGACCCTGGCCGCCAAGACGAGGCTGCTCGTCCGCGACGTCGAGACCGGGCCACGGGAGGCACTCATGGACGACGCCGCCACCATCCCCGACGAACGGCTGGAGCTGATCTTCGCCTGCTGTCATCCGGCGCTCGCCCTGGAGGCGCAGGTGGCGCTCACCCTGCGCACGCTCGGCGGCCTGTCCACCGACGAGATCGCGCTGGCCTTCCTCGTCCCGCCCGAGACCATGAGCAAGCGACTGACCAGGGCCAAACGCAAGATCCGCGACGCGGGGATCCCGTTCGCCGTACCGCCCGCCCACCGGCTGCCCGACCGGCTCGCGGCCGTCCTCGCCGTGGTCTACCTCGTCTTCAACCAGGGGTGGGGCGGCGGGCGGGTCGACCTCGCCGCGCAGGCGATCCAGCTCGGCCGGGCGCTCGCCGAGCTGATGCCGGACGAACCCGAGGTCCTCGCGCTGCTGGCGCTGATGCTGCTGCACGACGCGCGCCGGGCGGCCCGCCTGCGCGACGGGCAGGTCGTACCCCTCGACGAGCAGGACCGCGCCCGGTGGGACCGGCGGCAGATCGACGACGGGCGGGCGCTGCTGCGGCGGGCCGTGGCACGCGGGGGCGGCGGCCCGTACCTGGTGCAGGCGGCCATCGCGGACCTGCACCTGTGCCAGCCCCGCGACTGGCGGCAGATCGCCGCCCTGTACGCGACGCTCGCCCGGCAGACCGGTTCCCCGGTGGTGGAGATGAACCGGGCCATCGCCGTGGCGGAGATCGACGGGCCCGCGGCCGGCCTGGCCATCCTCGATCGCCTCGACCTCCACCACTACCGGTACTACCACTCGACGCGGGCCGAGCTCCTGCGTCGCGTCGGCCGCGACGGCGAGGCCCACCACGCATACCGCCGCGCGCTCGATCTCGCCAGCACCGAGCCCGAACGGCGTTTCCTCGCCGACCGGCTGGCCGAGACGGCGCCGCCCGCCGCGAGCCGAACCGACCGCGCCGGCACGTGACCGCCGGAACACCGCTGGTCGGTACGCGCGCCGCCGGGACGCGGCCGGCCGGGCGCGGGATTTTTCGAATCAACCGGGTTCCGGGTGTCGAGAAGACGGCGCCGGCTCCGTCCCAGGGGCGCGAACGGCCATCAAGGGCCACGTCAGGAAGAGGGAGAACCACCATGAAGTACCTGCTGCTGAAGCACTACCGGGGCGCCCCGGCCGCGGTCAACGACGTGCCGATGGACCGGTGGACGCCCGAGGAGGTCGACGCGCACGTGCAGTACATGCGCGACTTCGCGGCCCGCCTGGAGCGGACGGGTGAGTTCGTCGACGGCCAGGCGCTGGCGCCCGAGGGCGCGTTCGTGCGGTACGACGGCGAGGGACGCCCACCGGTGACCGACGGCCCGTTCGCCGAGACCAAGGACCTCATCGCCGGCTGGATGGTCATCGACGTGGAGTCCTGGGACCGCGCGGTCGAACTGGCCGGGGAGCTGTCCGCCGCCCCCGGTGCCGGCGGCCGGCCCATCCACGAGTGGCTGGAGGTCCGACCGTTCCTCACCGAGATGCCGACGGTCACCGAGTGAACGAGTCCCTGCTGCGGGAGCTGGTCCCCGCGGTGATCGGCGTCCTCGTCCGGCGCGGAGCGGACTTCGCGTCGGCCGAGGACGCCGTGCAGGAGGCCCTGATCCGGGCGTTGGAAACCTGGCCGGACGATCCGCCGCGCGATCCGAAGGCGTGGCTCGTCGCGGTCGCCTGGCGCAAGTTCCTCGACGCCGCCCGCGCCGAGGCGTCGCGGCGGGGGCGGGAACTCGTCGTGGAGGCCGAACCTCCCGCCGGTCCGGCGCCGGGTACGGACGACACGCTGCGGCTCTACTTCCTGTGTGCGCACCCCACCCTGCCCCGGGCCTCGGCCGTCGCCCTGACGCTGCGCGCGGTCGGGGGCCTGACCACCCGGCAGATCGCGGCGGCGTACCTCGTCCCCGAGGCGACCATGGCGCAGCGGATCAGCCGGGCCAAGCGGCGGATCGCGGGGCTGCCGCTCGACCAGCCCGGTGACCTCGGGACGGTGCTGTGCGTGCTCTACCTCGTCTTCAACGAGGGCTACGGCGGAGACGTCGACCTGGCGGGCGAGGCGATCCGCCTCGCCCGCCAGCTCGCCGCCCTGACCGACGAGCCCGAGGTCGCGGGGCTGCTCGCGCTCATGCTGCTGCACCACGCCCGCCGCGCGTCCCGCACCGGCCCGGGAGGTCGTCTCGTACCGCTGGCCGCCCAGGATCGGTCGCGCTGGGACACCGGCATGATCGGCGAGGGGGTGACGATTCTGCAGGCGGCGCTGGCCCGCGACCGGCTCGGCGAGTACCAGGCACAGGCCGCCATCGCCGCCCTGCACGCCGACGCCCGCACGACAGCCGAGACGGACTGGGTGCAGATCGTCGAGTGGTACGACGAACTGCTGCTGCTCACCGGCAGCCCCGTGGTACGGCTCAACCGCGCGGTGGCGGTCGGGGAGGCCGACGGACCGCAGGCCGGCCTGGCCGCGCTGGCCGAGGTGAGGCCCGACCTGCCCCGTTACGCCGCGGTGGCGGCGTACCTGCACGAACGCGCCGGTGACCTCGACTCCGCCGCCGAGCTGTACGCCGAGGCCGCCCGCGCCGCCACCAGCGTGCCCGAGCGCGACCACCTCACCCGGGAGGCCGCACGGGTACGGCAACTGCCTCGCCCGTGAGTACGCGTTGGTAGGTCGACGACAGGTTCACCGGGACTCCGCATCGCGCCAGGGCCTGCGCCCCGGCCCGGTCGGGTGCGTGCCGGTGACGCCCATGACCACCGAGTAGAGGCTGGTCTGCGCCGCGATGAAGAGGCGGTTGCGCTTGGCGCCGCCCCAGGTGATGTTGGCGACCGGCTCGGGGACGTTGAGCCGCCCGATCAGGGTGCCGTCGGGGGCGTAGCAGTGCGGTCAAGCCGAACGGAGAGTGGTGGATCACATCGATCGCGTCCTGCTGGCGCAGCTCCAGCAGGACGCCACCCAGTCCTACGCCACGCTGGGCCAGGCGGTGGGCCTCTCCGCCGGTGCGGCTCATGAACGCGTACGCAAGCTGCGGGAACGCGGCGCGATCCGGCGTACCACCGTCGAGGTGGACCCGGCGGCGGTGGGCAACGCCGTCCTGGCCTACGTGATGGTCAGCTCGGTCTCCTGGATGGGTGATTCGGCGACGAACTTCGCCGCGGTCCCCGAGATCCTGGAGGCGCACATCATCGCCGGCAGCGCGACGGTGCTGGTGAAGGTCAGGACCGCGACCACCGCACAGCTGCAGGACGTACTGCGCCGGATCTACGCGATCGACGGGGTCAGCGGGACGCAGGCCACGGTGGTGCTGGAGACGCTCTTCGAGCGGCCGGTCTCCCCGCAGGTCGCCGAGCGGGAGTGACCTCGCGCCACGCCCGCCCTGATCACCCGAGCCTGGCGGTCCCGACCCCGGCGCACCCGGGTCGAGCGCGACGACGCCAGCCCCGTCAGGCCGTCCGCCAAGCCGAGTTCACGAGCCTGCTCGCGCCCGCCGGTGGCAACCGCCGAGCCGCGTTCCCTGGTGCTGCTCGCTCGCAACGGCGAAGGCGCAGAGGAGCGTCGCAGCGGCGAGGCTGCCCCAGAGGGCGGCCTCGCCGTGGGCGGCGAGAGCGGTGATGACCGCCGGGGAGACGGCGAGGCCGAGGCCGGTCGAGAGCTGGAAGCGGGCGAGGGCGCGCCCCACGACATGGGCCGGGGCGAGGGCGGTGACGAGCGCGGTGGCGCTGCCGGCGTAGATGATCTCGCCGATGGTGCAGACCACGGAGACCGCGGCGACGGCCGGGGCACTCCAGCCGTGTCGCAGCGAGGTGGCGGCGAGGAAGCCGAGGTACGACGCGGCGAGTACCACGCCGGCGAGCGCAAGCACGGTCCGCCGGGAGAAGCGCGACATCAGGACGGTGACCGGCACCTGCAGGGTGACCACCAGCACCGTGTTCGCCACGAAGATGGCGGCCGACCAGGCCGGGGACGCGTGCAACTGGGTCACCAGGACCAGCGGGAGCGCGATCTCGGGGACGTTGAGGCAGAAGACGTAGACCACGTTGGCGGCCAGCAGCACGCGCATCCGAGGTGCGCCCCCGTCGGCCCTGTCCCTGGCCGCAGTAGCGGCCGGACACGTCTGCACGTGGACCGACCAGGCCAAGGTCGCCGCGGCGAGATAGGCGAGCCCGGTGACGACTGCCAGCGCCCGCAGTGCGGTGGTACCGCCCGCCAGGCATGCGGTGGCGAGGAGGGCGCCCGCGCCCAGGCCGGCGTTGCGCAGGGCGCGGCCTCCCGCGAGCGCGGCGTCGCGTTCGCGGCCGTGGGCGACCGTGGCCACGAGCGCCGCGTGGGCGGCCGGCCATGCCTGGTTGCCGATGCCGAGGAAGAGCGCCGCCGTCGCGAACAGCCAGACGTGCCGCGCCGGGGTGGCCAGCAGCAGCGCCACACCCAGCACCCGCACCAGCATCGACGCTGCCACGACCGTGCTGCGCGCGCCCCGGTCGAGCCATCGGCCGACCGCGGGCATACACACCAGACCCACGACGACACCGACCGTCATGGCGATGCCGGTGGCCGACGCGGACAACCTCAGCACCGTCACCCCGTAGAGCAGCAGAAAGGGCCGCAGCAGGCCGGTACCGAGCGCGTCCACGGCCAGGGCGACGGCATAGCGGGGACCGCCGGAGGCGCGGACGAGGGCGCGCGGCTGGATGCTGGTGGTGGCTGTCATGGCGTCAACGGTGCGTTCGGCCGCCGGGACGACCGCGTCGATTGACGGACACCGTCAACCGACGCGGTCGTCGGCCACCCGACCAGCAATGATGGGGGGATGACGGTGCGGATCGACATCGGTGGCCTGCCACCCGGGCGACTGCGGTTCGCCGCCTCCCCGCTGGCCGAGCTGACCGCGATGCTGCACGTGCTGGCCGAACCCGGGCATCACCCGCGGCTCGCCGGCTGGGCCGGGGACGTCTGGGCTGGGCTGCGGCCGGAGCTGGCCGAGCGGCTCAGGGAGGCGGAGTTCCTCTGGCGTTCCTCACGGGCCGACTTCCTGGTCCCCGCCCGTCCCCGGCTGACCCTCGCCGAGGAGTTGGACGACGTAGACCGGATCGACGACGAAACGTACGTGACCGCCGCGCTCGTCACCACGTGCGGCAGCAACCGGGTCCACTTCGCCGCGCCGTCGCCGCTCGTCGACGCGACGGCGCGTGAGCGGGCCCTGGACCTGGCCCAGGCACGCGGCGCGCTTCAAGAGGCCTTCGCGGAACGGCTGCTCGCGGACCCGGCCGCCGTGCGGGCACGGGTGCGTCACACCCTCGAACAGTGCGCCGAGGCATTCTTCGACGCCGCCTGGGCAGATGTCGCCGTGCGACTCGCCGCCGACCTGCGCCTGAAGAACGACCTGCTGAAGCGCCGGGGCATCGGGGCGGCGCTCGCGTCGGTCTCCAGCGCCGTCACCCTGGCGCCGGACGGCAACCGCATCATCGTGGACAAGCTGCAGGACAATGCGACCGCCGCCCGCGGTACCGGGGTCACCTTCCTCCCCAGCGTCTTCGGCCGGCCGCACCTGGTGGTGGTCCACGCGCCCGGCTGGCAGCCGGTGGTGCAGTACCCCGTGGCCGAGGCGGGTCCATCGGAGACGGTATCGCTGGAAACGGTGACGCTGCGGCTGGAGGCGCTCGCGCATCCGGTGCGGCTGCGGCTGCTGCGTACCCTGGCCCGCGGCCCGCACACGACCGGTGAGCTGGCCCACGCCTGGGATCTCTCGCCCCCGGAGGTTTCCCGCCACCTCGCGGTCCTGCGCCGCGCGGGCCTGCTCACGACCCGGCGACAGGGTCGTTACGTCCGCTACACCCTCAATCTGCCCGATCTGACGGCGCTGGGAGCCGACCTGCTGGCGGCCGTACTGCGCTGAGTCGCTCCCTCGCGGCCCGGTCGCGTAGCCCGTGGGACGGGCCGGCGCGCTCGCGCCGGCGCGCCATCAGCGGGGTGGGGGTGCCGGTAAGGATCGCGTCGCCAGCCGCGAAACGAACACGCCCAGCCCTGATCGCTGCCGCTCAGGGGGAGGTTTGTCCGTCGTCGTGTTCGGCGAGGTGGCGGTAGAGGGTGGCGTGGCTGACGCCGAAGGCCGCCGCGACCCGCTCGACCGGTTGGCCGGCGGCGAGAGCGGCCCGGGCCGTGGCGCACTGGTTCGGGTCGAGGTTGCGGGGTCGGCCGGGCTGCCCGCGCTGGGCCTCGGTGAGACCTTCGGGTGCGCCCGCACCGGGGGACGCCGTGAATGTCTGCACGTAGTCGATGGCTGTCCACAGGGTGTCTTTCAGCGGGGCGATGTCGCGGGCGACCTGGGCGAGGAGCATGCCGCCCTGGAAGGAGGAGAGCAGGAGATAGGCCAGTCGGGTGGGATCCGCCTCGACGCTGAGGCGGCCGAGCCTCTGCATCCGTTCGAGCCCATCCCGGAAGATGTCTCTCCACTGCTCGAACGCGTTCGCGAGTTCCCCGCGAACGTCGAGGTCGCTCTTGATGATCTCGCTGGCGAGCGAGCCGAGGCTGCAGCCTTCCTGGTAGGAGCGCTCGTAGGCGATGTAGAAGCCCGCCCATTCCCGAAGGGAGTCGAGGCTTTCGAAGTGGGTGAACCGCTCACTGCGATGGAACGTGAGGACCCGCTCGGCCTGCCACTCGATGACCGCGAGGACGAGGCTCTCCTTGGTCGGGAAGTAGTGGTTGAGCTGTGACCCGCTGATGCCTGCCGCGCGACGGAGCTGCTCGTTGTTCGTCGCGTGGACGCCCTTGGTGTAGATCAGCTCTGCGGCGTGTTCGAGGATGCGGGCTCGGGTCGCCTGCCCCTTGCCCGTGAGCTTCTGCCGCACCCGAGCTTCCGCTGTGGTTCCCATGACACCCACGATATCCCAGATTGGGCTTGACGGCCCATACTCGCGTCAGGTTGACTGCCACTAGTGGGCTAGCAGGCCCAAAAAGCGGCGCCAGAGCCGACGAGCACGAGATGTACGGAGGCACCCATGAAGGCAATCGTCGCGATGGATCGGGCCGCGGAAGCGGCCGGGATCACGCTCGCGGAGCGGCCTGAGCCGACGCCGGCGATCAACGATGTCGTCGTTGAAGTCCACGCGTCGGGCTTCGTCCCCGGGGAGTGGGAGTGGCCTTCGACCTGGGTCGACCGCTCCGGTCACGATCGCGTCCCGGCGATCATCGGCCACGAGTTCGCCGGGGTGGTCTCCTCCCTCGGCTACGGCACGACGGGACTCTCGCTGGGGCAGCGGGTGTTCGGGATCACGGACTGGCACCGCGACGGAACGCTGGCTGAGTACGTGGCCGTGGAGGCACGCAACCTCGCGCCACTGCCGGGGAACGTCGACTTCACGGTGGGCGCGAGTCTGCCGATCTCCGGCCTGACCGCGTGGCAGGGCCTGTTCGAGCACGGTCGTCTCCAGGCCGGGCAGAGCGTCCTCGCCCACGGCGCCGCCGGCGCCGTCGGGTCGGTGGTGGCGCAGCTCGCCCGGGAGTTCGGCGCCTACGTCATCGGTACCGGTCGGGCGGCGGACCGCCAGGCGGTGCTCGACTTCGGCGCGAACGAGTTCCTCGACCTCGACCACGAGGATCTCCACGACATCGGCGGGGTCGACCTGGTCTTCGATGTCATCGGCGGTGATGTCCAGAGGCGCTCGGCGAGCATCGTCCGGCCCGGCGGGACGCTGGTGTCGGTGGTCGGACCTGTCGAGGCTCGCCCCGTCGACGGCCTGGCGGTCGACTTCGTCGTCGAGTCCGTTCCGAGTCAGCTGGTGGAGATCGTCGACCGGGTGCGAGACGGGCGCCTGCGCACGCACATCGGAACAGTCGCGACCCTCGACGACGCCATCCCCGCGCTCAACCCGACCGAGCGGCGCAAGGGCAAGACCGTCATTCGCGTACGCCCCTGAGCGCCCTGGATCAGGTCGCGCTCGTTCGACAACGCCAATGTGGCCGCCGGCCCGACGCAAGGGCGCTGGGCCGACAGCTGTGTCGGTTCAGACTGCTCGGTAGCGTGTGGCCAGCTCGGGGCTCTGCGCACCGAAGGCGGCGAGGTTTGCCTGGAAGACCGCGTCAAGGAGGCCGGCGTCCTCGACGCCCGGGGCGCAGACGATCTCGCCCAGTTCCAGGCCGCGCAGACTGGCGGTGACGACCTCGTCGGCCGTCATGCGGGGCACCCTGCTCATGTCCAGGCCCTGGCGCTCGTGGAACTCGGTCGCCACCACGCCCGGGCACACGACCTGTACGTTGATCCCGGTGCCCTCCAGCTCGGCGCTCAGCGTCTGGGAGATGGCGACGAGGTAGGCCAGGCTGCCGGCGTAGACGGCGCGACGGGGCATCTGGGAGTGTGGGGCGGGGCCGCTGAAGGCGATCATGCCAGCCACGTTGATGATGGTGCCTTGGCCCCGTTCCCGCATGCCGGCGACCACGGCGCGGCTGAGCATGGTGGGGGCGAGGACCTTGACGTTGACCAGTTCGGCGGCCTTGTCGGCGGGGAGCTGGGCGAGGGGCATGTAGTGGGCGACGCCTGCGTTGTTGACGAGCATGGTCAGCGGCTCGGTGGCGCAGATCTCGGCGACCGCCTCGATACCTGCGGTGGTGGACAGGTCGGCGGCCACGGTCTTGACCTTGACCTCGGGGTGTGCGGCGACGAACTCTGCCAGGCGGTCCCTGCGCCGGCCCACGACCACCAGGTCGTAGCCGCCGGCGGCCAGCCGTTCGGCGAAGGCTCTGCCGATGCCGGAGGTGGCGCCGGTGACGAGTGCGAGGTTGCCCACTGTCCTTCCTTCTTTCTGTGGTCGGCCGTGGCCGCCACGGTCATCGCCCGGCGCCCTTCCGTTGGATGCGCACCGGCAAGAGGTGATTGTTGTGCGTTCTCGTGCCTCAAGCCTGCGAAACGGCCGGGCGAGCAGCCAGACGTCCGGTCTTCCTGGGAACGCCGGTACCAGGAAGACCGGAGTCGGGGCGGGCACACTGACAGTCATGGCGACGACGGAATTCGGGCAGGCGGTGCGCCGGTGGCGAGAGCGGGTCTCGCCGGAGGCCGCCGGACTTCCCGTCGGCGGCCAGCGGCGTACCCCGGGGCTTCGACGCGAAGAGCTGTCCCAGCTGGCCGGGATCTCGGTCGACTACATCACCCGACTCGAACAGGGCCGCGCCACCAACCCGTCGCGACAGGTCATCGAAGCCCTCGCCAGAGCCCTACGGCTGTCGGGCCCTGAGCGCGCGCACCTCTTCCGGCTGGGCGGGCTGCAGCCGCCGGGACCGGACAGCGTGCCCGCGTACCTCACACCCAGCGTGCAGCGCGTACTGGACCGGCTGACCCACACCCCTGTCGCCGTCTTCGACGCCGCCTGGACGCTCCTGCTGGCCAACCCGCCCTACGCCGCCCTCATGGGCGACCCGTCCGGATGGCGCGGCCACGAGCGCAACGCGGTGTGGCGCAACTTCCTCGGCTCCAGCGACCGCGTACGGCACACCTCGCGGTCACGGCACGCCCTGCAGCGCGCCTTGACCGCGGACCTGCGCACAGCCACCGCCCGCTACCCGGCCGACCAGCGGCTCCACGGGCTGGTCGCTGAACTGCTCGCACGAAGTGACCGGTTCGCCGAGCTGTGGGATACCGGCCTCGCCGGTAACCACGAAGCCGCCCGCAAGACGATCGACCACCCGCACGTCGGCGCCGTCACCCTCGACTGCGACATCCTCACCGTGGCCGGCAGCGACCTGCGCATCATGGTCTACACCGCCGAACCCGGCACCGAGGACGCCGAGCGTCTCGCACTGATCACCACCCTCGGGATCCACGCACTCGTCGGCTAGCAAGCCGAAACGTTTGCCCGTTCCGTCAGCGACGGAGCGATCTGACCCGGATGTTCCTCAACCCCCGCGTCCCGCGCCCGGAACCATGCCGGGCAATTATCGGATTACCAATATTGGTAATCCGATAATTGCCTCCTGGTAGCGGGTCAAATCGGGCAGATCGCCGCTACACCATAATGACCGTTATGGTGTAGCGGCGCGCGTCGGTCGTGTCGGGCGGTCGCCGTTCGGCTGATCCGGTCGCGGATGCCGCCGGAAGCGCTGGCGACACCTCGGCTCTGTCTCCTAGTCGGTGGCGATCCGGTGGTCGTCGTCGACGTGGGCGAGGAAGAAGCTCCGGATGTCCTCGGCGAGCAGTTCGGGCACCTCCATGGCGGCGAAGTGCCCGCCGCGCTCGAACTCCGACCAGTGCCGGATGTCGTAGATCCGCTCGGCGAGCGGTCGTACCGACTGGGTGATGTCGTGCGGGAGCACCGCCACGCCGACCGGTACCGGGCACGACTCGGTCCGCCGTGGGGCCTCGCGGTGCAGCCGCGCGGAGGAGGCCGCGGTGGCGGTCAGCCAGTAGAGCGTGATGTTGGTGAGTATCCGCTCGTCGCTGACGGGCGAGCCGGGGTCGGTCCACTGCGCGAAGCGCTCGGCGATCCAGGCCAGTTGGCCGACCGGCGAGTCGGTCAGCGCGTACCCGATGGTCTGCGGGGTGGTGGCCTGCAGCGTCTGGTACGGCGGACGGTTCGCCATCAGCTGGCGTACCTTGTCCAGCCGGGCCTCGTCGGTCTCGGACAGCTCGACGCCGGCGTCGGGGAGTGGCCGGGTCGGCAGGTAGTTGACGTGCACCCCGACGACCCGCTCGGGTGCCACCGCGCCGAGCGCCAGCGATATGCCCGAGCCGAAGTCGCCGCCCTGCGCGCCGTAGCGCTCGTACCCGAGGCGGCGCATCAGCTCGGCCCAGGCCCGCGCGACCCGGACGATGTCCCAGCCGCGTTCGTGGGTGGGACCGGAGAAGCCGTAACCCGGGATGGACGGGATCACCAGGTGAAAGTCGCGCGACAGCGGCTCGATCACGTCGAGGAACTCCAGGAACGAACCGGGCCAGCCGTGGGTGAGGATCAGCGCGAGCGCGTCCGGTCTCGACGATCGGACCTGGACGAAGTGGATGTTCTGGCCGTCGATCTCGGTGGTGAAGTGGGGCAGCTGGTTGAGTGTGGCCTCGTGCTCGCGCCAGTCGTAGCCAGTGCGCCAGTGTTCGGCCAGCTCCTTGAGCCGGGCGAGCGGGAAGCCGTAGTCCCAGCCGGCGTCGGCGACCTCGTTGGGCCAGCGGGTCCGGGCGAGTCGGTCGGCCAGGTCGTCGAGGTCGGCCTGGGGGATGGCGATGCGGAACGGGTTGATCATGTCTCGACTCCAGGGGGATCCATAACGTTAGTACCACTAACGTTTACTGGCCGAACGGTACCACGATCGTTAGTGCTCCGAATGGTTCGTTAGGGTTGTCACATGGAGAACCCGTCCGAGGAGGCGCCCGCCCGGTGGGAGGGCCTGCCCAGCTGGCTGCTCAGCCAGACCGCTCACCACTCGCACCGCCTGGTGGCCGAGGGGTTCTCGTCCGTGGGCGCCCGCGGCTACCACTACCGCCTGCTGGCGACGCTGGAGGAGTCCGGCCCGGCCAGCCAGGCCGCGCTGGGCCGCCGCAGCGGCATCCACCTCAGCGACATGGTGGCGACGGTCAACGAGCTCGCCGATCGCGGACTGGTCGAACGTACCCCGGACCCCGCCGACCGCCGGCGCAACATCATCTCACTGACCGCCGCGGGCACGCTGCAGCTGCGGCGACTGGAGCAGCGGCTGGCCGAATGCCAGGACGAACTGCTGGCTCCGTTGTCACCGGAGGAACGGCAGCGCTTCACCGAACTGCTGTCCAGGCTGTTGGACCACCACAACCGGAGAACCGCCGCCCCGGACGGGTCGGGGCGCTGACCGGGTCGAGCCGGGTCAGATGGCGGTGAGCAGCGCGGCCAGCGGCCGTGGCAGGACATCCCGGCCGACGGCCGTCTCCACCAGCAGCCGGGCGTAGCGCGACTTGCGGTGCGAGCCGCTGCCCAGGAACCGGCGCATCTGCGCCTCGGGTCGCCGGCCGCGCCAGGCGGGCTGGTTCTGCAGCGTACGGAACGACCCGAGGTCGCCCTGCGAGTCGAAGAGCGCCTCGACCCGCGCGGCCCCCACCGCGCGGATCAACTCGTCCTCCAGGTCCTCGACGCAGACGTAGAAACCGAGGCGCTCCAGGTCGGCGCGGGTACGGGGTGCGCCGACGTGCGAGGCGGTCAGCCCGCGCCGGAACACCTCCTCCTCGTGCCGGTCGCACAGGCCGGCCAGCCGTACCCGGGTGGCGAGCGGGCCCAACGTCGCCAGGAACCGGCCGATCGCGTGCGCCCCACCGATCGGTACGACCGCGACCCGCTCCGCGTCGAGGTCCCGGCCGCGGCACGTCGCGGCCGTCTCGACCGCGATCTGGTCGCTGATGCCCTCGACGAGTACGACGGTCAGGGCGTTGTCGACCCTCGTCATGGCGTTGGCGGTCGCCCGGACCGGGGCGGCCGGTCCGGTCACGTAGCCGTCGAGCGCCCGTCGGGCCAGCTCACGGCGGGTGGCGGCGTCCATGCTGGTCGTCCGGTCCCGCTGGGCGGGCGTACGAGCCGGACGGGCGTCACTGGCCAACGCGCCCGTCGATCCGCTCGCGCAGCAGGTCCACGTGCCCCATGTGGCGGGCGTACTCCTCGACCAGCCCGACCGGCATCCCGCGTTGGCAGCGCAGGGCTTCGACCAGCGTGGCGCGTTCGTCGCCCAACCGTGGTCCGTGCTCCCGCGGGTCGTCGTCGGACGGCTTGCCGTCGGCCGTGAACATGTCCGCTCGCCGGATCGTGGCCATGACGGCATCGTCGGACGACGCCGGGGCCGGCGACAACCGATTAACGGCGGAGGGCAACAAAAACGGCAAGGAAGCCGTTGCTCCTTGCCATCTCCAACGTATAGCACGCCCCGGGTCTTGCGGCAAGACCCGGGGCGTGGCGCAGAATCGTCGGCCGAGGCCGGGCCCGCCGGGGGGCCAGGATTCCCGCCGGAGACACGAGTGGAGGGCTGTGTGATCGACGTGATCGTCGCCGGCGGTGGGCCGACCGGCATGATGCTGGCCAGCGAGTTGCGGCTGCACGACGTGCGCGTGCTCGTGCTGGAGCGGCAGGCCGAGCCGACCCGGCAGGTCCGCTCGCTCGGCCTGCACGTACGCAGCATCGAGATGATGGACCAGCGCGGACTGCTGGAGCGGTTCCTCGCGCACGGCAAGCCGTTCGTCCGAGCCGGCTACTTCGCCGCGATCGACAAGCCGTGGCCCGCCCGGCTGGACAGCGCGCACCCCTACGTCCTCGGCATCCCGCAGCCGCGCACCGACCGGCTGCTGACCGAGCGCGCCACCGAACTCGGTGCCGAGATCCGGCGCGGCCGGGCGCTGGTCGGGCTGAGCCAGGACGAGCACGGGGTCACCGCCGAGCTGGCCGACGGTACGCGGCTGCGGTCGCGGTACCTCGTCGGCTGCGACGGTGGCCGCAGCACGGTCCGTAAGCTGCTCGGCGTCGGTTTTCCCGGCGAACCGGCCAGCATGGAGTGGCTGCTGGGCGAGATGGAGGTGACCGCGTCGCCGGAGACGCTCGCCGCCGTGGTGGCCGACGTACGCAGGACGCACAAGGGGTTCGGCGTCGGCCCCTCCGGGGACGGGCTGCACCGCGTCGTCGTGCCCGCCGCGGAGGTGGCCGAGAACCGTTCGGTCCCGCCGACCCTGGAGGAGATCAAACGGCAGCTGCGGGTGTTCGCCGGTACCGACTTCGGCGTGCACTCACCGCGCTGGCTGTCCCGCTTCGGCGACGCCACCCGGCTGGCCGAGCGCTACCGGGTCGGCCGGGTGCTGCTGGCCGGCGACGCGGCGCACGTCCACCCGCCGCTGGGCGGGCAGGGCCTCAACCTCGGCCTCCAGGACGCGTTCAACCTCGGTTGGAAGCTGGCCGCCCAGGTCGCCGGCTGGGCGCCGGAGGGGCTGCTGGACAGCTACCACACCGAGCGTCACCCGGTCGCCGAGGACGTGCTCGACACCGTACGCGCGCAGAGCGAACTGATGTCCACCGCGCCGGGCCCGCGGGCGCTGCGGCGGCTGCTGTCGGAGCTGATGGACTTCGAGGAGGTCAACCGGTACCTGATCGAGAAGGTCACCGGGATCGGGGTCCGCTACGACCTCGGCGCGGGCCACGACCTGCTCGGCCGGCGGATGCGAGACGTGCGGCTGCGCCGGGGGCGCCTCTACGAGCTGACGCGCGGCGGCCGGGGACTGTTGCTCGACCAGACCGGCCGGCTCTCCGTCGCCGGCTGGGCGGACCGGGTCGACCACGTCGTCGACGTCAGCGAGGAGCTGGAGGTACCCGCGGCGCTGCTGCGTCCGGACGGCCACGTGGCCTGGGTCGGTCCCGACCAGCGGGGGCTACGCGACCAGCTGACCAGGTGGTTCGGGGCCGCCCGCGGCTGAGCGCGCGGTCGCGGCCCCCGGGACCGCGCCGCCGGCCCGGCGCGCGCCGCACTGGCGGGGCACCGGCGACCCGGCCGGCCGCTCAGCCGCCGGTCGGGCCGCCGGCCAGTTGGTCGCCGAGCGGGCTGCGGCGGTACAGCACGTGCCGGCCGTCGCGGGTGCGGGTGACCAGTCCGGTCGCGTGCAGCACCCGCAGGTGCTGGGAGACGGCGCTGGGTGTGACCGCGAGCCGGCGGGCGACCTCCACGGTCGCCAGCGGCTCGTCGAGCAGCCCGAGCAGGCGCGCCCGGGGCGCGCCGAGCAGCGACGTGAGCGCGCCCGCGTCGGGCGCCGGCGGCGGCGCCCACAGGGTCGCCACCCCACGGCAGGGGTACGCCAGCAGCGGCGGTTCGTCCGGGCTGACCGGCGGGGCGGGCTTGTGGGCGAAGACGGAGGGCACCAGCAGCAGACCGCGTCCGGACGCCGCGACACGGTGCCTGCCGATCATCTTGTCGATGTGCAGCACGCCGTCGTCCCAGCGCAGGTTGCGGTGCATGTCGGCGAAGAGCAGCCGCGCGCCGCCGACGGCCAGTTGCCGGGCCCGGTAGGTCATGTCGGCCTCCAGCAGCAGCCGCAGCCGTGGCCAGGTCGGTCGGATGGCGATCTCCCAGTAGCGGTGCAGCAGGTCGCAGATGGTCTCGCGGAGTTCGGCGACCGCCGTGTCGCCGGCCGCGGTGACGTCCCGCAGCACGTCGGGGAGGCGACCGCGTACGTACACCGCGAGCAGGTCCCGGCGTACGACGTCGGCGGGGGTGCGGCGTACGGCGGCCAGTTCGTCCTCGAACGTCGCGGCGAAGCTCGCCGGTCGGGGGGTGAGGAAGTCCGGTATGCCCCGGTCCGGCCCGACCAGGGCGAGTAGCAGTTCGGTGTCGAGCGCGTCGAGCCCGCCGAGCACGGACCGGCGCCACGGCAGGTGCAGCGCGTACAGGCCGGGTTCGCGCAGCACCCGCAGGCTGAGCACGGTCTCGTGGATCGGGGAGATCGCGAACCGGGTGTCGGCCAGGTCCTCGACGCCGAGCGCAAAGCTGATCATTTAGCCGTACGCTACATCGTTTTGGTGGTGCCGCCGCATGCCGTGGACTTCCCGGCATGACAACCACGGGCAACACCACACCGCCCCGGTCCGGTACGGCGATCGTCGCCGGCCGGACCGCGGTGCCGGCGGCCGTGCCGGCGACCCCGGCGCGGGGGTGGCCGGCGTGAGCCGCCGGATGCTGGTACTCCTGGCGGTCACCTGCGGGGTGGCCGTCGGCAACGTCTACTTCCCGCAGGCGGTCGGCCCGCTGGTCGCCTCCGGCCTGCGCGTCGACCCCGACTCGGCCGCCCTGGTGGTGACCGCGGTGCAGTTCGGCTACGCGGCCGGCGTGTTCCTGCTGGTACCACTCGGCGATCGATTGTCGCACCGGCCGCTGGTGGTCACCCTGCTCGGCCTCACCGGGTCGGCGCTGCTCGCCGCGGGCGTCGCGCCGGCGCTGCCGCCGCTGGTCGGCGCGAGCGCCCTGGTCGGCGTCACCACCGTGGTCGCGCCGATCATCGGGCCGATGGCGGCCGGGCTGGTCGCCGACGACCGGCGCGGGATGGTCAGCGGGGCGCTGCTCAGCGGCTCGATCGGCGGCATGCTGCTGTCCCGTACCGCCGCCGGGGCGCTCGGCCAGTGGTGGGGGTGGCGCGCCCCGTACCTGGTCGCGGCGGGGTCGGTGTTGCTCATCGCGGTCGTCCTGGCCCGCGTACTGCCGGCGACCCGGCCGCCGTCCGGGCAGCGGTACCCGGCGCTGCTGGGCCGGTCGCTGCGGCTGCTGGCCAGCGAACCCGAGCTGCGCCGCTCCTGCCTTTACCAGGCGGCCGTCTTCGCCGGTTTCTCGGCGGTCTGGACCGGGGTGGCGCTGCTGCTGACCGGGCCGGCGTACGGCCTGGGCGCCCCGGCGGTCGGGGCGCTCGCCCTGGTCAACGCGGCAACGATGGTCTGCACCCCGATCGCCGGGCGGCAGGTGGACCGCTGGGGCAGCGACGCGGTCAACCTCGTCTGCCTGTTCGGGGTGCTCGCCTCGGCGGTCGTGCTCGCCTTCGGCGCTTTCGGCGGGGCACCGGGCCTGGTCGCCCTGGTGCTGGGCACGTTGCTGCTGGACGTGGGCATGCAGTCGGGCATGGTGGCCAACCAGGTGCGGATCTACTCGCTGCGTCCGGACGCCCGTAGCCGGCTCAACACCGCCTACATGACCTGCGCCTACCTCGGCGGCAGCGCGGGTTCCTGGCTCGGCGTGCGCGCCTGGGCGCACTTCGGCTGGTCGGGGGTGTGCGCCCTGCTCGGGTCGCTCGCCGTGGTGGCGCTGGCGCGGCACCTGGCCTGGACCCGGGCCGCCCGACGGGCGCCGGCCGCGCTCGCCGCCCCGCCGACCTGACCGGCGACGGGTCCGGACGGCCCGGGGTCCGGCCACGGGCGGGTCGGCGGGCGCCCGCGGGAAAAATGGGAGGCATCCGGGCGGGCCGACGGTGGACCATCCTGGCCATGCACCGCATCAGGTCGCCCCGGGTCGAGGACGCCGCCGCGATCCACGAACTCATCCGCGCGTATGAGACCGAGGTGCTCGGCGCACCGGACATGACGGTGCAGGACGTCGCCGACGAGCTGAGCGAACCCGGTTTCGACCCGGACCGCGACGGCTGGCTGGCGTACGACGACGCGGACGGGCGGATCGACGCCACGTCGTGGGCGTACCGCAACGGCGACAGCGACCTGGTGGACGTCGAGGTGATCGTCCGACCCGGTGTGGCGGGGTTGGCCGAGCGGCTCTGGCCGCTGGTGCTCGGGCGCGCCCGTGAGCTGGGCGCCGAGCGCGGCCACGAGGCGGTCACGCTGCATCTCGGCATCCACGCGACGGACCGGGCCAAGCGGGCGATGGCGCGGGAGCGGGGGTTCGCGCCGGGTACCAGCTTCCACCGGATGCGCATCGACCACGAGCCTCCGGTCGAGGCACCCGTCGCCCCCGCCCGCGTCACGTTGCACACCGGCGAGCGCGACGAGGTACGCCGCGAGGCGCACCTGGTCCACCAGCGCGGGTTCGCGGCGCACTTCGGTTTCGTACCGGTCGACTACGACCTGTGGTACGCGCGCCGGCAGGCGCACCGCGCCACCGACTGGAGCCAGCTCACCCTGGCCCGGCTCGACGGCCGCCCGGCGGGCGTGGTGATCGGCAGCAACCAGTTCCTGCCCGACGAGGACTGCGGCTACGTCGCCACGCTCGCGGTGCTGCCGGAGTTCCGGGGCGCGGGGCTGGGCCGGTTCCTGCTGCGACACGCGTTCGCCGCCGACGCCGCGCGGGGCCGCAGGGGCACGATCCTGCACGTCGACGCGGAGAACACCACCCCGGCGCTGGGGCTGTACGAGTCGTCGGGGATGCGCCGGGTGATGGCGATCGAGGTGTGGCGCCGACGGCTGTGACCCGCACACCCAGCCCCGGCCGGGGTGTGCGGGTCAGGCCACCGCGGATGCCCGCCGGTGCGGCGGTTCGGTCCGGTCGGGTGGCTCGATGCCCAGGTGCCGGGCCAGCGCCGCGCGGCCCGCGTCGGTGACCTTCACGGCGCGGCCGCTGCCCACGCGGATGATCCACCCGGCGGTGAAGGCGTGCCGGCACAGCGCCGCGCCGACGGCGCCGGCCAGGTGCGGGCGGCGCTCGGTCCAGTCGAGGCAGGAGCGCAGCACGGGCCGGCGACCGCCGGCGGGCACGGCGATGCCGAGCTCGGCCAGCCAGGCGTCGCCGTCGGCCGTGAGCGCCAACCCGCGGTCCCAGGCGAGCATGCCCCTGCGGGTCATCGCGTCGGTCATGGCGACCGCGACCGTACCGGCCAGGTGGTCGTAGCAGGTGCGGGCGTACGCGAGCGCGTGCCGACGGTGCGCGGCGGACAGCGACGTCACCGGCGTGGGCCGCGGACCCGCGGCGGCCGTCACGGCCTCGATCAGCGCGGCCGTCTCGGGGTCGGCGAGTCGCAGGTAGCGGTGGCGGCCCTGCCGGTGCTGGGCGAGCAGTCCACCGGCGACCAGCCGGTCGGCGTGCTCGCTGGCCGTGGAGACCGCGACCCGCGCGTGGCGGGCCAGCTCGCCGACGGTCCAGGCCCGCCCGTCCAGCAGCGCGAGGCAGAACGCCGCCCGGGTACGGTCGGCCAGCAGCGCCGCCCACGACGCCAACGCCAGGCCGTTGCCCTCGGTGTCCATGCCTCCGAGCATGCCGCACGATCGCTTCGGCGCGCGCCGAAGCATCCCCGCCGTACGGTCGGCGGCCATGAGCACGCCCGACGACACGCACCTGACGATCACCCCGAAGATCCTGTACTTCGGTACCCCGGTGGTGCTGTTGAGTACCGAGAACGACGACGGGACGCCGAACCTCGCCCCGATCTCCTCGGCCTGGGCGCTGGGTCAGGCCGTCGTCCTCGGGATCGGCGCGGGTGGCCAGAGCGCGCACAACCTCGCGTCCCGTCCCGACATGGTGATCAACCTGCCGGCGGCGTACCAGTGGGAGTCGGTCGAGCGCCTCGCGCCGCTGACCGGCCGCCATCCGGTACCGGCCCACAAGCGCGACCGGTTCCGGTACGAACCGGCGAAGTTCGCGGCCGCCGGGCTGCGGCCGCAGCCGTCCGAGCGGGTACGGCCGCCGCGCGTGGCCGACTGCCCGTTGCAGTTGGAGGCCCGGTCCCGGCAACTGCGGGCCGGCGCCGGCGGCGAGTTCCTCATCGTCGAGGCGCAGGTCCTGGCCGTACACGCCGACGCCCGGATCGTCGTACCGGGAACGGACCACGTCGACCCGACCGCCTGGCAGCCGTTGATCTACAACTTCCGGCACTACTTCGGCCTCGGCGCCCAACTCGGGCACAGCTTCCGCTCGGAGACCCCGTACGCCGGGCTGACCGTGCCGGAGCGGCGGTAGCCGGTCACCCGTCGAGGAGCAGGTCGACCGCCTCGCGGACCGAGTCGACGGCGAACTCGGGCACCGCACCGGTGAGCGGATCCGGCGCGGCGGGCCGGCTCGACTTGTAACCCCACGAGGGGTATACAGGGGTTATCAGGCGGCGTCCGGGTCGGCGGGCCGCCGTCCACTGCCGTCGAAGGGGCCGTACGTGGTCAGGCGTGTGCTGCTGCTGGCGACCAAGGACACGATCGCGTACTCCCGCCGGCCCGGGCACGAGGCCGTGGCCGACGGCGCGCGGCTGCTGCGTACCGTCCCCGCGGAGCTGCTCACCGCCCGGGTCACGGTCGAGGACGTGCTGACCGAACCGAGCTGGGACATCTCCCCGGCGAGCATGCTGGCGCTGGCCCGCCGCGCCCGCGACGGCATCCTGCTCGACGGGTACGACGGTGTCGTCGTCGTGCACGGCACCGACACGCTGGAGGAGACCGCCTTCCTCGCCGACCTGCTCGCCGGGGCGGCGGCGACCCGGGGCGGGATCGTGCTGACCGGGGCGATGCGCCACCTGGACGACCTCTCCAGCGACGGTCCACGCAACCTCGCCTCGGCGATCACCGCCGCCGCCGACCCGCTCCTGGCCGGCCTCGGCGTGGTGGCCTGCCTCAACGACGAGCTGCACGCCGCCCGCTGGGTGACCAAGGTGGACGCCACCGGCGTGGCCGCGTTCTCCTCCGCGCCCTTTCCCACCCTGGGCCGGGTGGTCGACGGGCACGTCGAGCTGCTGGGCACCGCGCCGCCGCGCCCGCCCCGGGCGACCGGCGAGCCGGAGTCCGACGTCGCGCTCGTCAAGACGTACCCGGGCATCGACCCGGCGCTGCTCGGCGCGGTCGTGGACGCCGGCGCCCGCGGCGTCGTGCTGGAGGGCACCGGCCTGGGCCACATCCCGGCCAGCCTGCTGACCACCGTCGCCGAGCTGACCGAGTGGGACATTCCGGTCGTGGTGGCCTCGCGCTGCCGTACCCGGGAGGTGGACCTGGCCGAGCTCGGGCCGCTCACCGGCCTCGCCGCCGCCGTCGGCGCGATCGGGGCGCGCGGGCTCGCCCCGAACAAGGCGCGCGCCGCGCTGATGGTGGCGCTCGGCGGCGGCGGCGCCGTACGCGCCGCCCGCGACTGGTTCGGGCAGCTCTGACCCGCCCGGGCCGGGTCGGGCGCCTCGGCGGCGGTCAGTCGAGCAGTGCCCGTTCCCAGCGCGCCTCGCGCCGGGCGAGGTACTCGGCGTCGGCCCGCCAGACGTCGCCGTGCCCGGTACGCCACAGCGTCTCCCAGGGCCGCACCCCGCGAGCGGCCTGCTCGGCGAGGAAGTCGTGCATCGAACGGGCCCGGCGGGCCAGCATCGGTACCAGCCGCCGCCGCTCCCGCTCGTCGTCGAGCCCGTACGCGTCGACGAAGGCCCGCAGCCGCCCCGGCGGGTCGGGCCGGCGCAGGGCCGGGTCGGCGACCAGCGGCACGAAGCCGTGGATCGCGTAGGCGAGGTCCCACAGCCGGGAACCCGGCGCGGCGCCGTCCCAGTCGATGAAGACCCACCGCTCGCCCACGACCAGGTTCCACGGGGCCAGGTCGTGGTGGGCGATCAGCTCCGTGCCCTCGGACGGGATCAGCACCTGCCAGCGCGCGTCGGGCGGGGGAGTGAAGCCGGTCACCGCGTCGTGGAAGTCGCGGATCAGCCGGGCCACCCGGGTCAGCCGGTCGACCGGGTCGAGCAGGTCGAACCGGTGCGGCCACGGCACGTCGCCGGGGGCGTAGGTCAGCACCTCCCGGCCGCGTTCGTCCAGCCCCAGCGGGCGCGGCGCGCCGGTGAAGCCGACCTCGTGCAGGTGTGTCAGCAGCGCGTGCACGGCCGGGGTCCATGGTCCGGCGGGTCGCCGTACGGTGTCGCCGACGCGGACCACCCCCGCGCTGACGTTGCCACCTGTCAACGGTCCCTCGGGCGCGTGCACGCCGTGCAGTATCCCGCCGCGGGCCCGGGCGGGGGCACCGAATATCCGCCCGGCGCGGCGCGCCCCGTTCCCGGGCCGGCGGCGGGTTTCGTGTCGTCTCGGTGATCTGCCGATGGCGGTGCGTTTTATCGAAAATGCACGATTTGGTTTGCTTGGGCGCGCCGCTACCGTCGCGTCAGCACGGGCTGAGAACCTTTCTCACATGCAGCGCCCCACTGCCCTCGCGCCCCGTTCGGCGGCGCGCGCCGCCCTCGCCGGCGGTCCACTCGACTTCACCGACGCCTGGCTGCGCAACCGCCGGCTGTCGGAGCACACCCGCGCCGCGTACCGGCGGGACATCACCGGCTGGCTGACCTGGTGCGCCGGCCGGGAACTCGACCCGCTGCGGGCGAACTTCCTCGACGTCAACGAGTACGCCCGCGCGCTGGAGTCGCAGGCCGACCCGCGTACCGGCCGGCCCCTGACCGCCGCCACGGTGGCCCGCAAGCTCTCCGCCCTGTCGAGCTGGTACGACTTCCTGGCCAAGCTGCGGGCGGTCGAGGCCAACCCGGTGGCGGGCGCCGACCGGCCCAAGGTCAACCGGGACCACTCGGCCACGGTGGGGTTGACCCCGGAGGAGGTCGACGCGCTGCTCGCCGCGGCGGACGCCGACACCGGCCCGACCGCGGCCCGCAACCGGGCCGCCCTGGCGCTGCTGGCCGACCTGGGCCTGCGGGTCGGGGAACTGGTCTCCCTGGACCTGGCCGACCTCGGGCACGAGCGGGGACACCGCAGCGTGCGGTTCGTCGGCAAGGGCGGGCGGGCCCGCCGCCGGGCGCTCGCCCCCGGCACCGCGTATGCCGTGGACGCCTACCTGGCGCTCCGCGCGGCCGCCGAGCGGGTACCGGTCGACCGGCTCACCGGGCCGCTGCTGGTCACCTCGACCGGTGGCCGGCTGGACCGGCACGCGGTGTTCCGGCTGGTGCGCCGGCTCGCCCAGGCTGCCGGCATCCCGGCCTGGGCGAAACTCTCCCCGCACTCGCTGCGGCACGCCTTCGCCACCACCGCCCGCGCCGAGGGGGTGCCGCTGGAGGACGTGCAGGACGCGATGGGCCACGCCGACCCGCGGACGACCCGCCGGTACGACCGGGACCGGCACAACCTGGACCGCGACCCGGCGTACGCGATCTGGGCCGCCCGCGCCCGCCGCCGCTGACGCGCCCGCGCGGCCGGGTCCGCTACCGGCCGGCGACCTCGGCCCCGGCCGCCCGGCCCCGGTCCGGCACCCCCGCCGGGTCGCCGCCGGCCGAGGTTGCCCTCCCGTCCGGTGCGGCGCCGCGGTAGAGGTCGGCCAGGGCCGTCGCGGTGGCGGCGAACCGGGCGCGCAACTCGGCCGGGGCGAGCACCTCGACCTCGGCGCCGAGCTTCAGCAGCTCGATGTGGCCGTGCTTGACCGACTCGATCGGTACCCGGGTGCGCAGCCAACCCGAGGCGTCCGGCGGGCCGGCCGCCGCGCGGGCGCCCCGGGCCATCGCCGGCGGGAACACGAACGCCATCAGCTCCAGGGCGGCCGGGGTCATCCGTACCAGGGCCTCGTCGCGGTAGACGCCGCGCTCGTACCGCTGCGACCAGTCGCGCCAGAACTCGGTCAGGTCGAATTCGGCCGGCCGGTCGAACGTCTCGTCCAGCAGGGTCGCCTCCAGCACCGCCCCGGCCCGGTACGTGCGGATGTGCTCGCCGGCGCGGGCCACCAGGTACCAGCGGCCGGCCTTGAGCACCACGCCCAGGGGTTCCAGCCGCCGGTTGACCTCCCGGGGCGTCTTCCAGCGCCGGTAGCGGATCTCGATCATGCGCCCGTGCCAGACCGCGTCGGCCAGCAGCGCCAGGTGCGGAGTGGGCTCGTCGGTGCGGAACCAGCCCGGCGCGTCGAGGTGGAACCGCTCGCGGACCCGCGCGGCGCGGTCGCCCAGCTCCGTCGGCAGGGCGGCGAGCAGCTTCAGCTCGGCGGCGGCGAGCACGGAGCCGAGACCGAGCTCCGCCGCGGGGCCGGGCATGCCGGCGAGGAAGAGGGTCTGCGCCTCGTCGACGGTCAGCCCGGTCAGCCGGGTGCGGTACCCGTCGAGCAGCTGGTAGCCGCCGGCCGGGCCGCGGTCGGCGTAGACCGGTACGCCGGCGGCGCCGAGCGCCTCGGCGTCGCGGTAGATGGTGCGGACCGAAACCTCCAGCTCGTCGGCGAGTTCCTGCGCGGTCATCCGGCCCCGGGTCTGCAGGAGCAGCAGCAGGGAGAGGAGTCGACTCGCACGCACCCGGCCACGCTATCCCCGGCCGCCCCCGGCGCCGGAGGCGGCCGGGGGACGGGTCAGCCCTGCGGTCGCAGGCAGATGCAGAACGGCTGACCGGCCGGGTCGGTGAGCACCCGCCACCGCTCGCCGCCGGGCTGGAAGTCGGGCTTGGCAGCCCCGGCGGCCCGGCACCGCGCCTCGGCCCGGTCGAGGTCGTCGACGTACACGTCGAGGTGGTAGCGCTTCTCGGCCGAGGTGTCGGGCCACCGGGGCGGCTGGTACCCCTCGACCCGGCCGAAGCCGATCGCGCGGTCCCCGTCGCCGATCATCGCGTACTCGTCCGCACTGTGGGTGATCTTCCAGCCGAGCAGGCGGTGGTAGAACTCGGCGTGGGCGCGGGGGTCGGGACTGTCGAGGTTGACCATGATGAGGTCGCCGATTGCGGTCATGACGGGAAGTCTGCCGCCGGTACCTGCCAGTTCCCGTCAGGTACCGGCGCTGATCTTCTCCGCTCCGCGCCCGCCCCGCCGATCTAGGGCAAATCGGCGTGATTGAAGATCAAAACACAAGGATTTGCCCTAGATCGACGGGGCTAGGGCGAGGCGAGGGGCGGGGCGGGGGTGGGGTCAGCAGAGCGTTTCCAGGTGGTGGTGCGCGTCGGTGGCCACATCCTCGCCGCGCAGCCAGCGGCGCGCCCAGAGCCGGGCGGCCACCTCGGCCAGCTCGTCGCCCCAGGCCGCCTGCTCCACCAGGGCCGCGGCGGCCAGCGCGTACGCCATCCGCAGCGCCAGGCCGCGCGCCCCGGCGACGACCGCCGCCGCCGTCGGGTCGGCCCGCACCTCGGCCACGGCGGTACGCAGCGCGGCGGTGGCGCCGGCCACGGCGTCGGCCAGCGCCGGGTTGAGCGCCCGCGCGAGGTCCTCGGCCGCGTCGAGGCGCGCCAGCAGCGGCTCTGCGGCGTTCTCCCGGACCAGGGCGCGCAGCACGTCCAGGGCCAGCACGTTGGTGGTGCCCTCCCAGATCGGCAGCACCTGCGCGTCGCGCAGCAGCCGCGGTACGCCGGTGTCCTCGACGTACCCGGCGCCGCCGAAGCTCTCCACGTACTCGCTGGCGGCGGCGACCGCCAACCGGCCGGTGGCGAGCTTGGCCAGCGGCGCGACGACGCGCAGCTCGGCGGCCGCCTGCGGATCGGCGCCGACCTCGACCCGGCCGAGCAGGCCGAACGCGTGCCCGGCCAGGGCGAACGCGCCGGCCGCGTCGACCGCCAGGGTGCCCAGCGTGGCCCGGTGCAGCGGCGAGGCGCCGAGCGTGCCGCCGGCCACCTCGCGGGCGTCGGCGTAGGCGCGCGCGTACGCCAGCCCACGGCGCATCCCGCCGGCCGCGGCGGCGGCGTTGTGCAGCCGGGTCACCACGACGAGGGTCATCGCCCGGGCCAGGCCGGGCTGGCCCGGGTCGCCCAGCGGCAGCGCGTACGCGTCACGCAGGCCGATCTCGGCGGTGGGCAGGGCCCGGGTGCCGAGCTTCTCCTTCAGCCGGTGCACCCGCACCCCGGGTGCCGGGGCCGCCGGGTCGCTCCCCGCCGGGGCCAGCGGCGAGTCGGCCGCGTAGCGCGGCACCAGGAACGGCACCAGGGTGCGGCTGCCGGGGCCCGCGCCCTCGGGACGGGCCAGTGCCACCGCCATCGCCGAGTCGGCCGCCGAGCAGAACCACTTCTCGCCGGTCAGCCGCCACGACCCGTCGCCGGCGTCGCGCGCCGTCGTGGAGGAACGGGCCAGGTCCGAGCCGCCCTGCGACTCGGTCATCCACTGCCCGCTGGTGATCGCCGTGGCCGGGTCGGTGCTGGTCAGCCGCGGCAGCCACGCGTCACGCAGCCCCGCGTCGACGTCAGGGAGGCTGAGCAGCGCGGCCGCGCCGTCGGCCATCGCCACCGGGCAGGAGAAGGTCGCCGACTCCGGCCCGTACAGGTGCAGCAGCGCGTGTTGCACGACCCGGGCGGCCGCCCCCCACCTGGCGCGGGCCTCGGGCAGGTAGGGCAGCGCCACCACGGCGTGCCGGGCGGCCGCCGCGCGCTGCTCCTGCCAGCCGGCCGAGGTCTCGACCCGGTCGACGCGCGCGCCCCACGGGTCGTAGCGGCGCAGCGTCGGCGGGTGGGCCTCGGCGTCGGCGTGCGCGGCCCGCAGCGGGCCGGCGACGTCGGCGGCCAGCGCGGCGAGCCGGCCGGCGGCGGCGCTGTCGCCCTCGGCGCCGAGGTGGCGCCGCAGCCAGGACCGCAGCAACCGGTCGTCGGTGTACGGGTCGGCCGGCGTGGGCACCGGTTGCACGAAACGGGGCATGTCTGCTCCTGGGCCGGGTCGAAGGGTGGCGGTGCGGGATCCGCCGACGGTAGACCACCGGGGCCGCGCCGGCACGCCACCGTCGACCCGGCCGGGCCGCGCGCCGGCTGGTCGGTTCGCCGCCGCGATCGTCGTGCTGTCTCTACCTTGAAACCCATGGCGTACGAGCAGGGGCACGGTGGCCGTGGGCGCCGCCGCCGGGTCGGGCGCGGGGTGCTGCTCTCCACCGGCGTGCTGCTGCTCGTCTGCTGCGTCGGCGCGGCCGGGCTCGGCGCGTGGAACCTGCAGGCGGTGCTGCGCGCCTCCGGCCCGGCCCGGCAGGCCGCCGACGCGTTCCTGGGGCAGCTGGTCTCGACCGAGCCGGCCGCCGCCTACGACCGGCTGTGCGCGGACACCCGGGCCCGCTGGACCCGGGAGGCGTTCGCCCAGCGTGTGGACGCCCCGCCGCGGATTCTGCGGTACCGCATCGGCGACGTCGCCGTGGCCACCCGCGGCGGCAAGCCACAGGGGACCGTCACCGCCGAGCTGACCCTGGAGTCGGGCGCGGTCTACCGGCGGGAGCTGACGGTGGTACGCGACGGCGACGACTGGCGGGTCTGCGGCAACCCGTACTGAGCGCGACCCGGCCCGGTCGGTCGGCGGTCAGGCCGGGTGGCCCGGTCCGAGGTCGCCGGTGCGGTAGTGACGCCGGCACAGCACCTGGTACCGCACCTGCGCGTCGTCGACGGTGTCACCGATCACCACCTGCTCGCCCTGCCGGGCCACCGACCCGCCGACGACCCGGGCGTTGAGCAGGCCCTGCCGCCCGCACCAGCAGAGCACCTGCACCTGGATCCGGGTCACCTCGTCGGCCAGCTCGAACAGCCGCCGCGCGGCCGGGAACAGGTACGACCGGAAGTCGGTGGCCAGGCCGAACGCGAAGACGTCGACGTCGTACCGGTCGACCAGCTCGGCCATCTGTTCGACGTGTTCCACCGTGTAGAAGCAGGCCTCGTCGCAGACCAGGTAGTCCACGCCCTCGTTACGTGACCAACGCTCGCGTACCAGGGTGCGCAGGTCCAGTTCGTCGGTGACCTCGATGGCCTCGTGGGCCAGGCCGATGCGGGTGGTGACCTGCGGTCCGAGCGAGCGGTCGATGCGGGTGAGCACGAGACCGCGGCGGCCCTGCCGGGCGTGGTTGTAGTTCATCTGCAACGCCATGGTCGACTTGCCACAGTCCATCGGTCCCCAGAAGAACCTCAGGGCGGCGCCGTGGCGGAGCCGACCGTCGCCGGCGGCGAGGCAGGCGACGGAGAGCGCGGTGTCGTCGGTGGTCACGGTCGGGCAGCCTAACCCATCGCCAGGACCCGATCTTGGTGGCGCGGGCCTGGCCGGAAGCGGCACCGCACCGCCCCCGGCCGGGCCCTCCGGTCCACCTCTCGGCGGGCCGGCGGCGCGCCGTCAGAGCAGCCGCGGCGGGGTGTTCCCGGCGGCCACCACCGCCCGGCGGATCGGTACCGCCAGCAGCAGCGCGAACCCGATCACGAAGAAGACCAGCAGGGAGACCAGCCCCACCCGGTAGCTGTTGGTGAGCTGGAACACCAGCCCGAACGCCAGCGGGCCGAGCCAGCTGGTGCCCTTGTCGCTGATCTCGTAGAAGCCGTAGTACTCGCCCTCCTTGCCGGCGGGGATGAGCTGGCTGAACAGCGACCGGCTCAGCGCCTGACTGCCGCCGAGCACGAGCCCGATGGCCGCGCCGAGCACCATGAACGGTACCGGGGCCTCGGCCGGCAACCGGAACGCCGCCAGGATCACACCGGTCCACAGCACCAGGCTGAACAGCACCGTCTTCCACGCCCCGACCCGCCGGGCCAGCGCGCCGAGCAGCAGCGCCCCGCCGAAGGCGAGGAACTGCACCAGCAGGATCGTCACGATCAGCACCGTCTGCGGAAGTCGCAGCTCCTCGGTGCCGTACTGGCTGGCCAGCGCGATCACGGTCTGGATGCCGTCGTTGTAGACCAGGAAGGCGAGCAGGAAGAACAGCGTCAGCGGGTACGCCCGCAGCCCCCGGATGGTGTGCCCGAGCTGCCGGAACCCGTCGGTGAGCACGTTGCCGCCCGGCCGGGCGTCGGCGGGCGGGCGCTCCCGCAGCCAGCGCAGCGGCACCAGCGTGAACAGCCCCCACCACACCCCGGCGGAGACGATCGACCAGCGGGCCAGGTCCAGGGTGCGCTGGTCGTCGCCGTCGACGCTGAGGGCCATCACCACGGCCAGGTTGACCGCCAGCAGCAAACCGCCGCCGAGGTAGCCCAGCGCCCAGCCGCGGCTGGAGATCGCGTCGCGCTCGTCCGGGCCGCCGAGCTGCGGCAGGAACGAGTTGTAGACCACCACACTGGCACCGAAGGCGATGTTGGCGACCAGGAAGAGCACCCCGCCGAGCAGGTACCGGTCGCCGGTGACGAAGGCCATCGCGACGGTGGCGCCGGCGCCCGTGAACGCCGCCCCGGCCAGCAGCCGCTTCTTGTGCGCCGACCGGTCGGCGACCGCGCCCATGACCGGCAGTACGAAGACGGTCAGGAACACCGACAGCGACACCAGGTACGGAAAGTAGGAGCCGGCCGCGACGGTGATGCCCAGCGGCCGCACCTGCCCGGCGCAGCTGTCCGCGCCGAGTTCACAGCCGGCCGCCCGCTCGGTGACGCTGGTCAGGAACGGCCCGAGGAAGACCGTGATGACCGTGGTGGAGAAGGCCGAGTTGGCCCAGTCGTAGAAATACCAACCGGTGCGCTCGCGGCGGGTGCTGCCGGAGGCGGCCGCCGCGGTGGGGGAGAGGGTCTCGGCCAATGCTCGGTTCCTTCTGGGGCGGGCGGGGGTCGGTCCGGGTGCCCCGGCCCCCTAGCGGTGCGGGTCCGGCGTCCAGTAACCGCGGCTGCGGTAGACGTCGCGCAGCACATCGACGTGATCGGTCATGATGCCATCCACACCGAGATCCAGTAACTCGTGCATCTCGGCGGGTTCGTCGATCGTCCAGACGTGCACCTGCAACCCGAGCCGGTGGGCGTACCGGACGAACCGCCGGTCGACCACCGGCACCCGCCCGTACCGCACCGGCACCTGGGCGGCCACCACCGACGGCGGCAGCGTGATCCGGCGCCCGGTCAGCGAGGCCATCCGCAGCCGCGCCACCCCGCGCATCCCCAGCGACGTCGCCACCTTCGGGCCGGCCAGGGTACGCAGCCGGGCCAGCCGGGCGTCGCTGAACGAGGCGAGCAGCACCCGCTCGCCGGCCCCGGTGCGCTCGACCACGCGTACCGCCGCGTCGATCGCGCTGTCGGCCTTCACGTCGACGTTGAAGCGCACCTGCGGCCAGTCGCCGAGGACCTCCTCCAGCCGGGGGATGGCGGCGGCCCCGCCGACCCGCACGCTGGCCAGGTCGGCCCAGCGCAGGTCGGCGATGCGCCCCCTGGAGCCGGTCACCCGCTCCAGCGTGGCGTCGTGGAAGACCACGGGCACCCCGTCGGCGGTGCTGTGCACGTCGGTCTCGACGTACCGGTAGCCCAGCTCGACGGCCCGGGTGAACGCCTCGGCGGTGTTCTCGTCGCCGCGCGCGGCACCGCCGCGGTGCGCGAACGCCAGCGGCGCGGGCGCGTCGAGGTACGCGAAGTCGTGCGGCACGCCGCCGAGTATGCCCCGCCCGGGTGACCGCCGGGTGGCCAACGCGCCCGTGCCGGGCGGACACCGCGCGGCCACCGGGTGACGGCCGCCCCGCCCCCGGTGACGGCGGCGGTTGCCGGCGGCCCGGGTCGGGCGGCGCCGGCCCGCTGCCGCACCGGCGGCCCGGGGATTACTCCGGTCGTGGAGGCGCCCAGAACCGGGCCAGCGCGCCGGTCGCCGGGTCCTCCGATCCGGCGAGCGCCGTCCACGGGTCGGCGTCCTCGGGCAGCGTCTCGCCCGCGTACCCGGTGAGCCCGTCCGGCGCGGGCGGCCCGAACTCCGCCGCCGCGTCGTCGGT
Organism: Micromonospora sp. NPDC049559; assembly: GCF_040676675.1. Taxonomy (NCBI): domain Bacteria; kingdom Bacillati; phylum Actinomycetota; class Actinomycetes; order Micromonosporales; family Micromonosporaceae; genus Micromonospora; species Micromonospora sp. NPDC049559. The sequence continues at coordinate 260,577 of NZ_JBFAPK010000004.1, forward strand.
CGCCGTGCGGTGCGGTGCCGTGGGGTCGGCCGGCCCGAACCCGGCCGGCGGGCCGGTGCCATCCGGGTCGGCGTCGGGCCCGCCGGTGCCGAGCAGGTCCGGGTCGGCCCACGGCGGCCCGTCGACGGGCTCGGGCGGGCTGTCCAGCTCCAGCGGTGGCGGGAACTCCGGCGCCGGCCAGTCGGCCAGGACCGGCTCCAGGTCCGGGTCGGTGCCGAACGGCGCGGCGCGGGGCCAGTCGTCCGCGCCCGGGTACGGGTCGTCGGGGTCGTCGCCGGCCGGTCCCAGCCCGGCCTCGTGGTACGGCTCGTCGCCGGTCGGCTCGCCGCCGGTCGGCGGGTCCGGCCCGTCGCCGGCCGGTCCCAGCCCGGCCTCGTGGGCGGGCTGTCCGGCGCCCATGCCCGCCTCGGCGAACGGTTCCCCGGCCGAGCCCATCCCCGCCTGGCCGGGCGGGTCGGTGGGCTCGCCCGGGCCCGCGTCCGGCCCGTACGGGTCGTCGGCGTAGCCCAGCGGCGCCGACGCCTCGGTGCCGGGCGCCCGGCCCGCGTCGTCGCCCAGGTGACCGAACGACTCGCGCGCCCCGGTCTCCCCGGCGTAGCCGAGCGGGTCGTCCGCCGGGCCGGGGTCCGCCTCCGTGTCGAGGCCCGGCTCTCCGGCGGGTCCCGCGTCCGCGCCGAACCCGTGACCGTCGAACCCTTCCGCGCCGGACCCGCGCGTGTCGTCGGGCTCGAACCGGCCCAGCTCGGCGGTGGGTCCGTCGTCGAACCCGCCGCCGTCGTCCGGCCCGTCCGGCGCGGCGCCCGTACCGTCGCCGTCGAAGTCCGGGCCGTCCTGCGGCCAGTCGTGCCACGGCCCCGTCATCGCGGCGGCTCCGGCCCGGCCACGGCGGGTTCGCGGGGTTGCCCGTCCGCCGGGGCCGTCTGCCCGGGCACCCGGCCGGGCGCGGCCCCACCGCCGGCTCCGCCCGTACCCGCGCCCGCCGGTGCCGGCAGTAGCGCGCGGGTACGGGCCAGCACCTCGTCGACCTGCTTCACCCGGGCCCGCAGCGTCTCCCGCTCCGACTGCAGCGCCGCCCGGCGTCGGGCGCGCTCGGACCGGTCGGCCGCCAACGCCTTGTCGATCTCGGCGATGTGCTCGTCGAGCTGCCGCAACCGCCGTTCGATCGCGTCGTCCAGCGCCACCGTCAGGGCGTACTGCAGGTCGGTGAAGCGGTGGGTGATCTCGTCGGAGAGGGTGGCGCGGGCCTCGCCGAGGACCTCCCGCAGCCAGGCGCGGGCCTGCTGCCGGTCGGCCTGCACCCGCCGCCGGTGCAGCACGAACGCGCCGGTGGCCAGGGCCAGCCCGACACCGGCGAACGGGATCAGCAGCCCGCCGCCGACCGCCGCGCCCACGCCCAGCGCGGAGACGCCGGCCATCGCGCCCCGGCCGGCCATCAACGCCATCCCGCCGACCGAGAGCGCGACCAGCAGGTTGTCCTGGCCACCCTCGCGCTGCGGCCGCCCGCCCAGCGCGTGCCGCAGCGTCGCGTTGATCCGGTTCAGCACGAACCCCAGCTCGTCGGCGGGAAACACCTGCGCCAGGGCCCGCTCGCCGACGGTACGGAACCGGGCCTGCAGATCCTGCGAGAGCCGTACCGACAGCGCCTGCAGGGCCCGGTCGAGTTCCTGCGGCAGGTCACGGATCCGCTCGCCGCGCCCGGAGTCGATCCGGTCGAGGAACTCCTGCTGGGTCGAGTGCAGGTACGCGCGCAGCATCCCGGTCGCCTCCACCCGGGCCCGCTGCGTCTCGCTGCTCAGCGTCAACGACCACTGCCGGGTCTCGGTACGCTTCCGCGCGGCCAGCGCGGCGCGTTCCTCGGTGGCCCGGGCCAGCTCCGCCGGGTCCGGGTCGCAGGCCCGGACCCGCTCGCCGAGACCCAGGTCCAGCCGGACGTACTCGCTGCGCACCGCGCGCAGCAGGTTCGCCTGCCCGAGCAGGTGCCCCTTGCCGGCCAGGTCGACCAGCGCGTGTTGCAGGTCGGCGACGCGCGACTCGCGGGCCAGTTCGGCGCCCGCCTCGACCGGCAGGGTCAGGGCCAGCTCGGCCAGGCGCGCGGAGACCGGGAACCAGGGCGCGGCGGCGAAGCGGGGCGCGTGGGCCCGCAGCTGCGCCCGGTTTTCCTCCCAGATGGTCCGCCAGCCCGGGTACGCGTCGGTCTTGGTCAGCGCGAACACCACGGCGTTGACCCGCTTGCTGGCCTCGACGAGGAAGTCCAGTTCCGGTCGGGACAGCGGCGCGGCGGCGTCCACGACGAACAGCAGGGCGGTGGCCCGCTCGACCGCGTCCAGGGTGATCTCGGCGTGTACCGGGTCGAGCCCGCCGGTGCCGGGGGTGTCCACCAGGCTCAGGTACCGCAGCAGCGGCGCCGGATGGGTCACCTCGACGCGCCGCGGCGGCGGTGTCGACTCGGGCAGCCGCCCCAGGTGGGTGGCCCAGTCGCGCAGGTCGGTCAGGGCCAGCGGCACCGGGTCCTCCCGGCCGGGCAGCCAGGCCCGCGCGTCGGGCGCCGGCCCGGGGCCGATCTCCAGGTACGCGGCGGTGGCCACCGCGGCGTCCACCGGCGACAGACCGGGCACCCCGATCAGGGCGTTGACCAGGGAACTCTTGCCGCGTTTCGTCTCGCCGACCACCACGATCGCCGGTCGGGTCAGGGTGCGCCGGCGCAGCCCGTCGATCTCGGCCGCCGCGTCGGCGTCGACGGTACGCAGGAACGCCAGCGCCGCGTCGAGGGCCCCGCCGAGCAGCTTGCCCAGCCCCGGATCGGGGCGGCCGGGCGTACCGGCCGGCGCGCCGCTCACCGTACGCCGCCCTCGGCGCGTACCCGCTGCGACAGCAGGTAGAAGCCGCGGTGGGCGACCTGGGCGACCCGCGACTGGGCCGGGCTGGCGCCGGCGACCGCGTAGACCCGCCACCGGGCGGCGGCCTCCAGCGCGGCGCTGGCCAGCTGCTCCGGCCCGGCGGCCGGCAGCGCCAGGATCCACCGGGCGTCGGTGGACAGCGCCAGCCGGGTCAGCTCCTGCTCCATCGGTTCGGGCAACTCCACCGTGCCGGTGCTGACCAGCTGCGCGACCTCCAGCAGCCGCAGCCGGTGGTACTCGGGCTGCTGCAACACCCGCTCGATCGCGTCGCGCAGCAGTTCCCGGTCGGCGGCCCGCGCGGTGTGGCCGGCGAGCCGCTCCAGGCTGGACAGCGCCCAGCCGGCCTTGATCGCGTCGGTGCGCCACCGGAACGCCTGGTCCAGGGTGTGCCGCAGCCGGGCGAACCCGGAGGCGGCGTGCAACGCCCGGACCAGCTCGCCGCTGGCCAGCCGCGGCTGCGCGACCAGCTGGGCCAGGGCGAACCCGACGCCGTACAGGTCGAGCAGGCGCAGCAGCCGTTCCCGCCGCTGCCGCGGCACCGGGCAGTCACGGGAGGTGAACAGGTCCACCGAGGCCAGCAGCACCGTCCGCTCGGCCGCCGGCAGCCCGGCCAGGACCCGCAGCGCCTCGCAGTCGGCGGCGGTCAACCGGCCGGCCTCGGTCGTCTCGGCCAGCAGCCCGACGACCGGCACCACGTCGGCGACCATCCGCCGCAGCACCCGGGCCTGGTCGGCGGCGAGCGGCTCGGCCGTCGGCCACGGGTCGGCGCCGCCACCGACCAGCTTGTCGACCTTGTTGAACAGGCCGAGGGAGTTGACCGGGTTGCCCGACAGCCGCGCCGACGCCGACCGGAACGCCTCCAACGCCCGCACGTCGTCGGCGCGTACCGACTGGGTGAAGACGTACACGACGGCCTCCGCCCCGGAGATCGCGCCGGCCGAGTCGTCGTCCACGTCGTCGTCGAGCGGCCCCAGCGACCCGCCGGTGAGCAGCCGCTGCGCGCCGGCGCTGACCGACGTGTTCGTCGAGGCCAGCCCCGGGGTGTCCAGCACGGTCAGGTCGCGCAGGCGGTCGCTGGTGAGCGTCACGTCCACGAAGGAGATCTCCGCCCGCGCCACGCCCAGCCGCTGCGGAATCATGCCCGTCTCGTCCAGCGGCAGGCTGGTGCGGCTGCCGTCGCGGCGTACCACGTCGACCCGGTCGGTGGTGCCGTAGCGGAACTGGGTGACGACCCGGGTGCACTCGCCGACCTCGGTGGGCGCCACCCGCCGCCCGATCAGCGCGTTGACCAGGGTGGACTTGCCGGCCTTCAACCGTCCCGCGAGGGCCACCCGCAGCGGCTCGTCGAGGCGGCGGCGGACCGCGCCGACCTGGGCGCGCGTGTCGGTGCCGAGCCGCGGCGCCACCTCGTCGCAGAGGGCGGCGACGCGGGCGCCGAGGGGACCTGGACCCATCGCTCGTCAGCCGGCGGTACGGTCGGTGACAATGGCATCCAGCCGCAGGTCATCCGCGCTCATCTCGGTTGACGTCCCTTTCCGACCCGACGGCGGGGCGAGGCGCCCCTGCCGGACCTGACACGACACTATGAATATCCTGCCGGCGCAGGATCCCACGTTCGTGCCACCGTCTCACATCCGCGGTGGCCGCGAATCCTGGCGGGGAGGCCCAGTGCGTCACGTTCCCGGCGGTACGCCCGCCGGTCCCACCGCCCCCGACACCATGGCGGCCGGCCCCGGTGGCGGCCGCCCCACCGCGCCCCGGCCCGGGGGCGGGACGGACCCCGCCGACGGGGCCGACCGGCTCGTCGGGCGGGCCGCCGCGCTGCTGACCCGGCCGGGTCTGGTGGTGCTGCACGGCGGCCCGGGTGCCGGCCGCACCCACGCGCTGCGGCGGCTCGCCGACGCGTTCCACGGCCCGGTCTTCGGTGGCAACGCGCTGGCCAGCCTCCGGTCGGTGCCGGCGTTCGCGCTCAGCCACGCCCTGCGGGTACGCCTGCCGGCGCACGACCCGGCGCTGCTGGTCGAGGCGGTCCGGGCGGTGGTACGCGGCGGGCTGCTGCTCGTCGACGACCTGCAGTGGGCCGATCCGGTGACCGTGGCGGCGCTGGGGCCGGTGGCCGAGCACTGCCGGGTGGCGGTGGCGCTGCGCACCCCGCACCGCCTGCCCGACGCCGCCGTGGCCGCGCTGCGCGCCGCCGCCGCGGGCTGGCTCGCCGTGGCGCCGCTGGACGCCGCCGGGGCCACCGCGCTGGCCCGTACCGTCGCGCCTGGCCTGGCCGCGCCCGCGGTGGCGCGGGTGGTGCGCCGCGCCGGTGGGACACCGCTGGCGGTGACCGCCCTGGCCCGGCACGCCGCCCGCCACGGCACCGACGGCGACCCGGACCGGGCTGCCCCCACCGGCACCGCCCCCGACGGTGACCCCGCCACGACCGACCGGCTCGCCGCCCCCGGCGGTGACCGCGTCGACCTCGACGACGACGGGGGCCCCGGCCTCGACGGTGGCCTCGACGAGCTCACCCACGCGGTCGCCACCGCCCTGGCCGACCTGTCCCGGCCGGCCCGCACCGCCATGGCCGCGCTCGGCCTGCTCGGCCACCCGGCGCCCGCCGCGCTGCTCGGCCCCGGCGTCGCCGAGCTGACCGGGGCCGGCCTGGTCACCGCGGCACCCGACGGCACCGGCGTGGCGGCCGTCTCCCCGTACACCGCCGAGGTCGCCGCCGGGCTGCTCGACGACCAGACCCGCCGCGACCTGCACCGGCGGCTGGCCGACCTCGTCCCGCCGGCGCGGGCGGCCCGGCACCTCGCCGCGGCCGGCGAACCCGCCGCCGCGTACCGGGCCGCGGTGACGGCGGCCACGACGGCCAGCAGCGCCGCGCACCGCGCCGACCTGCTCCTGTTCGCCTGCGACCTGCCCGGCGTCACGCCCGCCCCCGCCGACCGGCTCGCCGCCGCGCGCGCCGCCCTGACCGCCGGCCGCCCGGCCGCCGCCGCGGCGGTGCTGGCCGGCGTCGACGGCGCGCACGCCGCCGCCACCCGCGCCGAGGCGCTGCTGCAACTGGGCGACCTGGTCGGCGCCGCCGCCACGGCCGCCCGGATACCGGAGCACGCCGAGCCGGACCTGGCCGCCGCCCGCGACCGGATCACCCTGCTCACCCGGCTCGCCGGCGACCCCTCGGCCACCGCCGGCGAGTCGCTGGCCGGCCTCGTCGCCCGGCACGGCCCGGCGCCGACCCATCCGGGGCTGCGCGCCGCCCTCGCGGCCGCCGGCGCCGCCGCCCGGATCCCCGGCTGGGAGGCGGCGTTGGCCACGGCCGCGTCCGCCGCCGGCACCGCCGGGGACACCCTGGCGGCCCGCTGGAGCGCCTGGCTGCTGGTCGAGACCCTGCTCGCCGACGGGCGGCTCACCGAGGCCGCCGACGCGGCCGGCACGGCGGCGGACGCCTGCGCGGCCGATTCCGCCTACGGCTGGCAGACCCGCTTCCTCGCCGCCCGCCTGTGGTGCGAGGCCCTCACCGGCGGCCCCGGCGGCGACGACGTGGCCCGCCGCGCCGGCGACCTGACCGACCGGACCCTGCCGGCGCTGGCGCGCGGCTACGCGGTGGCGGCGGCCGCCCTCGTGGAGGCCGACGGCGGGTTGCTCGCCCCGGCCCGGGCCCGGCTGGCCGCCACCACCGGCGTACCCGCGCCGGCCGGGCCGGTACTGGACTGGGTCGGCCGGGAGGCGGCCTGGCTGGACGGGCAACCGGAACGGGCCGTGGCCCCACCCGCCGCCGACCGGGCACCCCTGGTCGACGGGCTGTGCCGGATCACCGCCCGCTGGGCGGCCCACGACGGCGCCGCCGCCCCCGCCGACGACGGGCACAGCCGGCTGCCACCGGTGCGGCGGACCCTGACCGCCTGGACCGCCCCGGAACGGTTCGACGCGGCCGCCGCCGCCTGGCGCGGTCTGGCCGTACGGGAGGAGGTGCGCTGCCTGCTCGCCCGGGGGCTGCTCGCCGACGTACCGCAGCGGGCTGTCGAGGCGCTGCTGGCCGCCGAGGCGCTGGCCGAGCGGGCCGGGCTGGTGGTGCTGCTGGGCCGGGTCCGGCGGGCGCTGCGCCGGCACGCGGTACGGCGCGAGGAACGCGGCCCACGCGCGGGCACCGACCTCACCGACCGGGAACGGCAGGTGCTGCGGCTGGTCGCCGCCGGCGCGCCGAGCCGGCGCATCGCCGGGCAGTTGGGCATCTCCGCGCAGACGGTGGAGACCCACATCCGGGCCGGCATGCGCAAGCTGGGGGCCCGCACCCGCACCGAGGCCGCTGCCCGGGTGCTGGCCCAACCGGTGGTCGGCACGGCCCGCGTACCGCCGCCCCGGCCCCCCGAACCGGCACCGGGCGACGCCGCCGTCCCGCTCGCCCACGGCGGGCCGACCCGATGAGCACCCCCCGGCCGCCCCGCTACGTGCTGACCTCGATGACCGAGGCGACCCTCGTGCTGCGCCGGCTGGCCCGGCAGGGCTGGCAGACCCGCGAGGGGTTCGCGCTGACCGACACCGCCTGGGACGTCAGCGCCCGCCGCCTGGTCCGCTACGGCCGGGTCGACGACGCGGAGACCGTACGGCTGGCCGTGCTCGCCTCCGCCCGGGGCGCGGGCGTGGTCGCGGTCACCGACCCGGCCGGCGAGCCGGGCCGCGCGCTCCTGGCCGACCTGGGCCGCCTCGGCCCGGTGTCCCGGGACCCGCGGCCGGAGCGGACCCCGGGCGCGCTGGCGGGCGGACCGGCCCCGCTGGTACCGGAGCAGCGGGCGCTGCTGGAACGGCTGGCCAACGGCGAGACCATCGCCGCGGCGGCGGCCGCCGAGTTCCTGTCGCTGCGTACCGCCAACCGGCGCATCGCCCAGGCCCGGCAGGCGCTGGGGGTGGCCACCACCCGGGAGGCGGTGCTGGCGTACCTGCGCCAACGCGACCGCGACCACCCGTCCGACCCGGATCCCGGCCCGCGGCGTTGAAGGAGGGCGCTGAGGGAGTCAGCCCGCGTCCTCGGCCCGTGCCGGCGGCCGGCGGTGCTGCCGCCGCAGCGCCACCGGCCGGCTGGGGTCCGCGTGCCGGGGCAGGTCCGGCTCGTCGGGCCGCAACGGCGCCAGGGTGGCGGTGAGCGCGTCGATGATCCGGTCGGTGGCGTGCCGGGCGGCCCCGGGCGCGACCGGGTCGAGGTCATCCAGGTCGATCGGGGCACCGAAGTGGACCCGGATCACCGGCCGGCGCCGCACCGACCGGGCGACCGCGCGCAGCAGCCCCTTCGGCGCGCCGTACGGCAGCACCTCGTGCGCGCCCCACTGGGCCACCGGCACCACCGGCGCGCCGCTGGCGAACGCGAGCCGCGCGGTGCCGGTCTTGCCGCGCTCGGGCCACATGCCGGGGTCGAGTCCGATGCGCCCCTCCGGGTAGACCAGCACCACCGAGCCGGCGGCGACGGCGGCCGCGGCGCTGGCCAACGCGTCGCCGACGGCGGGGGTGTCGCGGTCGACCCGGATGTGGCCGCTGCGGCGCATCACCGGGCCGACCACCGGCGCCCGGAACAGCCCGCCGGTGGCCATGATCCGGGGCGCGACGCGGCGGACCCGGCAGGCGGCGGTGAGCACCACCGGGTCGAACGGGCTGATGTGGTTGGCGGCGAGGATCACTGGGCCGTGCCGCAGGTGTTCGGGCAGGTCGCCGGTGACCCGCAGCCGGGCCAGGGCATTCACCACCACGCGGGCGAGGACCTGCAGGACGTGCCAGAGGCGGGGGGCGCGCCAGGGCGCCGGGGGTGTGCTCTCCATCAGCGGACGATCGTCGCACGCCGCGCGCCGGCCCGGATGGTCCGGGCGCGCGGACGATCCGGGTGCGTCCGGGTGGTGCGCGCGCCGGGGGAGCGCGGGCAGGGGAGAGGCGGCTCACCCGAGCCTCATCTACGACGTGAGGTAGTATTTACTACACCACGTCGTAGATACTGGGGGTCCCGTTGGACGCGCTCGATGTCGCCCGGTGGCAGTTCGGCGTCACCACCGTCTACCACTTCCTCTTCGTACCGCTGACCATCGGCCTGTCCCTGCTGGTCGCCGTCCTACAGACCCTCTGGCACCGCACCGGCCAACAGCGCTACCTCAAGCTCACCAAGTTCTACGGCAAACTCTTCCTGATCAACTTCGCGATGGGCGTGGTCACCGGCATCGTGCAGGAGTTCCAGTTCGGCATGAACTGGTCGGACTACTCCCGCTTCGTCGGTGACGTCTTCGGCGCCCCGCTGGCGATCGAGGCGCTGCTGGCGTTCTTCCTCGAATCCACCTTCCTCGGACTGTGGATCTTCGGCTGGGACCGGCTGCCCCGCCGCGTCCACCTCGCCACCATCTGGGCCGCCGCGATCGGCTCCACCCTCAGCGCCTACTTCATCCTCGCCGCCAACTCCTGGATGCAGAACCCCGTCGGCTACCGGATCAACCCCAGCACCGGCCGCGCCGAACTCACCGACATCTTCGCCGTACTGACCAACAAGGTCACCCTGGTCACCTTCCCGCACACCCTCGCCGGCTGCTTCCTCGTTGCCGGGGCACTGATCACCTCGATCGCCCTCTGGCACCTCATGCGCGCCCGCCCCGCCACCGCCGACCCGGCCACCACCCCCGGCCGCGCGGCCACCCCCGCCGACACCGATACCGGCCCCGGCCACGGCGGCACCACCGCACCGGCCACCACCACCGCACCGGCCACCGCCGCCGACCCGACCGGCGACACCGCCGCCTTCCGCTTCGCCGCCCGCTTCGGCGCCTGGATCACCCTGCTCGCCGCCGCGGCCGTCGTCATCACCGGCGACGCCCAAGGCAAGATCATGACCCAGGTGCAGCCCATGAAGATGGCCGCCGCCGAAGCCCTCTACCAGACCGAGAAACCCGCCTCGTTCTCCGTACTCACCATCGGCAGCCTCGACGGCAGCCGCGAACTGTTCGCCATCAAGATCCCGTACCTGCTGTCCTACCTCGGCACCGGCGACATCCACGGCCAGGTCCGCGGCATCAACGACCTCCAGGCCCAGTACGCCGCCCAGTACGGCCCCGGCGGCTACACCCCGATCATCCCGGTCACCTACTGGAGCTTCCGCTTCATGATCGCCTTCGGGCTGGCCGCCGCCGCCATCGCCCTACTCGCCCTCTGGGCCCAACGCCGCGGCCGCACCCCCCGCAACCGCTGGCTACTACGCGCCGCACTCGTCATGCCCGTCCTACCACTGATCGCCAACTGCTTCGGCTGGATCTTCACCGAGATGGGCCGGCAACCCTGGGTCGTCTTCGGCGAACTCCTCACCCGCGACGGCGTCTCCCGCAGCGTCTCCCTGACCGAGGTACTCACCTCCTTCACCACCTTCACCCTCATCTACGCCACCCTCGCCGTCATCGAGGTACGCCTCCTGCTGCGCTACGCCCGCGCCGGCCTACCCGACATCACCCCACAACCCCCACAACCACACGACAGCACCGACGACGAGGACCGACCCCTCGCCTTCGCCTACTGACCCGCCCGAACACCCCCACCCGACCGCACCGACGCCCGACCGCAGACCGGAGCCCACCGTGGACCTCACCACCGTCTGGTTTCTCCTCATCGCCGCCCTGTTCACCGGATACTTCGTCCTCGAAGGCTTCGACTTCGGCGTCGGCATGCTGCTCCCGATCCTCGGCCGCGACGACCGCGAACGCCGCGTCCTCATCAACACCATCGGACCCGTCTGGGACGGCAACGAGGTCTGGCTCATCACCGCCGGCGGCGCCCTCTTCGCCGCCTTCCCCCAGTGGTACGCCAGCCTCTTCTCCGGCTTCTACCTGCCGCTGCTACTCATCCTCGTCGCCCTCATCCTGCGCGGCGTCGCCTTCGAATACCGCCACAAGCGACCCGACGCCGCCTGGAAACACCGCTGGGACGCCGCCATCACCTTCGGCTCCGTCGTGCCCGCCGCCGTCTGGGGCATCGCCTTCGCCAACATCCTGCGCGGCGTACCCCTGGACCCCCACCACGACTACACCGGCGGCCTACTCGACCTGCTCAACCCGTACGCCCTGCTCGGCGGCGCCACCACCACCGCCCTCTTCCTCACCCACGGCGCCGTCTTCCTCGCCCTCAAGACCACCGGCGACATCCGCCACCGCGCCGCCCGCACCGCCACACGCGCCGGCACCGCCGCCACCATCCTCACCGTGCCGTTCCTCGCCTGGACCCTCACCATCCGGCACACCCCGGCCGCCGTCGCCCTCGCCGCCGCGGCCGCACTCGCCCTCACCGCCGCGCTGGCCGCCACCCGCGTACGCCGAGAGGGCTGGGCCTTCACCGGCACCGCCGCCGCCATCGCCCTGCTCGTGGCCACCCTGTTCACCGCACTCTTCCCGAACGTGCTGCCCTCCACCGTCGACGCCGCCGGCACCCTCACCGTCACCAACGCCGCCTCCAGCCCCTACACCCTGAAGATCATGACCTGGGTGGCGGCCATCTTCGCCCCCGTCGTCGTCGCCTACCAGGGCTGGACCTACTGGGTCTTCCGCAAACGCATCGGCGTGGCCAACATCCCCCCACACTGACCCCGCCCGGGGCCCCGACGCGAGCCGGTTACCCACGCCCCCGTCAGTAGCCGGCGTCGGGAGCCGGCGCGGCGGCGGTCGGCCCCTCGCCGCGTTCGCGGGCGGCGTAGTCGTCGAGGATGACCTCGGTGGCGGTGGCACCGAAGCGGGTTGCGCCGGCCCCGTGCAGTTCGAGCAGCGTGTCGAGGGTACGAACGCCGCCGGCGGCCTTGACCTCGATATGCGGGGAGACGGTGGCGCGCATGAGCCGGATGTCGGCGAGCGTCGCGCCGCCGGAGGCGAAGCCGGTACTGGTCTTCACGAAGTGCGCCCCGGCCCGTTCGCTGAGGCGGCAGCCGAGGATCTTCTGTTCGTCGGTGAGGTAGGCGTTCTCCAGGATGACCTTGACGACCCGGCCCTGGGCGGCGGCGACCACGGCGGCGATGTCGTCGTGGACATAGGCGGCGTCGCCGTCGCGCAGACGGCCGACGTGCAGCACCATGTCGATCTCGTCGGCGCCCGCCTCGACCAGCTCACGAGTCTCGGCGACCTTGGTGCTGGTACGGGTGTCGCCGTGCGGAAAACCCGCGACGGCGCCGACGAGCACCCCGGTGCCCGCGAGCGCGGCCGCGGCCAGCTCCACGTCGGAGGGGCGCACGCAGACCGAGGCGACGGCACGGCCGGCGGCGATGTCGCAGCCACGCCGGATGTCGGTGGTGGTCAGCTCAGGACGCAGCAGCGAATGGTCGATCATCTTGGCGATGTTCATCGGGCCTCTCCTGACTGAGGTGGCTGCACGGCGAAGGCGACGCGCAGGCTGTAGCGGTCGCCGACATAGCGACTGACGGTGTACTCCAAGGGAGCTGAGTGCTGGTCGACGACAAGGCGGGTCTCGACCAGCAGTGGTTCGTCGGCCGGCACGTGCAGGCGCTCGCCGTCGACACCGGCCCGCTGGGCTGTCAGCGTCGAGGAGCCGAGCGTGGGACGCAGACCCCGGTCGTGCAGGGCGCGGTGTAGCGAGCCGGTTTCCAGGTCGACGTCGAGCAACGCCGTCAGGTGCGGCGGGAAGCAGGCGTACTCGATGGCCAGGGGGATGTCGTCGGCGAGCCGGACGCGCACGATCGAAACGACTCGCGGCGCCGCGGCGGCCAGGTGCAGCATCGCCGCCTCGGCGGACGATGCCGCCCGGACTTCGCCCGCCACCAGGCGTGACGCCGGAATGCGACCCCAGGCGCGGATCTGGTCCTGGAAGCTCATCAACGTCCCGGCCGCCCGCGGTTCAGGCGGCTGCCGCACGAAGGTGCCCCGCCCCTGGATCCGCTCGATCAGCCCGTCGGCCTCCAGCGCGTTGAGCGCCGCGCGGACCGTCATCCGGGCAACCCCGAACTCGGCGGCGAGCGCCGGCTCAGCGGGCAGCACATCCCCGGGCCGCGCCCGGGACAACCGGGCACGCAACTCCCGCTCGATCCGCGCGTACAGCGGCGCCCTCACCATTCCCTGCTCCTCTAGGTCGTCTAGACAACCTAGGAGCCGCCGCAAGCAGAATCAACCACCCGTGAGCTTCTGACGCCCGCCACCTGCCCTCCGCAGCATCGAGCGAGTCGAGCCAGGCCAAAAACCCGACGATACGTAAAAGCCCTGCCCGCCGGGAGCGCACCGAGGCCTCAATCGAGTGACCGGCCCACCCAGGCGGGTGGGCCGGTCACTCGACCAACCAAAACCAGGGCTCAGCCGGCGTCGCGCAACTCCGCCAACCGCGCCTCGATCTCGGCCAACTCCGCCCGCAACTTCTCCGCCTGCTGCTCCGCCTCGGCCCGCTCCGCCGACATGATCTGCTCCACCGCCTCGTGCACCCCCGGCACGTCGATCAGCGCCACCATCTTCAACGCTTCCGCCGGCTTGATCACATACGGCTTCGCCAGCGCCTTCGTTCCCTGCGACGCCGCCACCGTCCACTCCCCATCGGCGTACGCCAACGTCACCGTCAACCCCGCCGGCCCCTTCGGCCGCACCGCCTTCGCCACCTTCTTCGCCGGCCTGGCCTCCGCCGCCGACACCGGGGGAGTCTCCACCGTGGTCACCGCCACCTCCTCACGCAACGCCGCCACCGGCGACCTGACAACCTTGAACTCCGGCTCCGGCGCCACCTGCGCCACCGGCTCCGGCTCCTGCTCCGGTTTCGCCTCCGCGCGCCGACCCGCCCCCTTCGGCGGCACCGCCAGATCGGCGGGGGAGAAGGGCAGCTCGTCGCGGCCGAACCGCACCACCACCCACTCGTCCGAGACCGCCGGGTCGGTCAACTCCACCACCTGACCCAACTGCCCGGCGATCTGCCCCGCCGACTCCGTGAACATCACCTTCGGCTTGCGACCACCGGCCAGCGTGTCGCGGATGTGCTCCAACTCCTCATCGGACAACCCTGAAGCGGCGGTATGCGCGGCAGCCATCGGACCCTTCTTCCGTACACGTGTTTGATTCCTGCCTTACTACCAGGCAGCCCCGACAACGTCGAGATCGACACGCCAGCCTTCCCGACCGCCGCACCGCGCCGCCACGGTAGCCTCACGCGCACACCGCACCCGCCGGAGGGGGACACCATGGCACCGGTCACCATCGTCACCGGCGGCAGCCGCGGCATCGGCGCCGCCACCGTCCGCCGCCTCGCCGCCGCCGGCCACGACATCGCCCTGTGCTACCGCGCCGACACCGACGCCGCCACCGCCGTCCTGCGCGACGTGCACGCCGCCGGCCGCCAGGGCATCGCCGTACCCGCCGACACCACCGACCCCGACCAGGTCGCCGACCTGTTCGACGCCGCCGCCGCACTCGGCCCACTCACCGGACTGGTCAACAACGCCGGCGTCACCAGCACCATCGGCCCCTTCGTCGACCTCACCCTCGCCGACCTGCGCCGCGTCGTCGACGTCAACCTCATCGGCTACATCCTCTGCGCCCAACACGCCGCCCGCCGCATGACCAGCGGCGGCGCCATCGTCAACGTCTCCTCGGCCGCGGCCACCCTCGGCAGCCCCGGCGAGTACATCCACTACGCCGCCGCCAAGGCCGCCACCGACACCCTCACCATCGGCCTGTCCAAGGAACTCGGCCCCCACGGCATCCGCGTCAACGCCGTCTCACCCGGCCTCATCGACACCGAGATCCACGCCCTGTCCGGCGCACCCGACCGCGCCACCCGGCTCGCCCCCGGCGTACCGCTGGGCCGCCCCGGCCAACCCGACGAGGTCGCCGCCGCCATCGCCTGGCTACTCGGCCCCGACGCCTCCTACACCACCGGCGCCATCCTGCGCGTCGCCGGCGGCCGGTAGCCCGAGCATGCCTGACCCGCTCGACCCGCTGTCCGCGAAAGCAGCTGGACTCGACGCGAAGGCTCACCTACCTTGGCTCTCACCCGCACGTGAGGACTCTGCCCGCATGACGCCGCCCGCGCTCTAAACCTGACCTTCTTGCGCATCGGTCGCCGACGTCGCCGTCGGCTCGGTTTCCCATGTCTTCCGTCAGGTCTTTAGAGGGATCATGTCTTCACGTTCTCGTACCATGCTGCTCTGGGCGTTCCGGCGTACCCGCCTGCCGCTGCTCGCCCCTCGCCGCGTGGCCCGCCATTCCACCCGCGCCGCTACCGGCGGCGGCACGTGCCGCGTCAACGCCAACGGCGAACTCTTCGACGTCTGCCTCCTGGTCAACCGCGCCTCCTGCGACCGCACCAGCAAGTCCACCGGCCACGACCGCATCCCGGTTCGCTCCTCGGTCCCAGCCCTGCCGACCGAGCACTCCGCCAGCAGAAGCAGAATCATTTTCAACGCCGACGACCGCTCCTGGGTCCCTCGGCCCCGGCTTCTCAGCCGACCCCCGGGCAGTGTCATCCAGGCAGAAGAACCGCTCCACCTCCGCCTGCGACGGCTCACCCGCAACCCGCCCGTACGCCGTGGGTCGATCGCCAGTCCGGAACCGCGTCGGCGCGGGCGATCAATTCAGGGCCGCCAACGGGCCGCGGGCAGCCCGACGCTGAGGGCCAATTCGCGTTCCGTTCTTCCTCGACCCCCGTGGCGCTAGGACCTGTCCTGCCGATCATGTCGAGCCGAGGCGGGATTCAGGCGGCGGCGCGGGCCGCGTCGCACGCGAGCCGCGCCGCCGGCCGCCGCCGGCAAAGCGGAGATCCGTCCGGATACCGGTGCGGTATCCGGACAGATCGACAACGCAGCCGGCCGTCGTCCGGGCCCGGCCCAGGGTGGCGATGATCGGCAGGACAGGGGCCTGCCAGGCGGGACGCGGGTGGGCCGACCCGATGGTGGCCGGCGGCGCGCCGATCGCATCGTAGGGACACCCCGCCGGGTAGTCGGTCTTGACGCTGCGCAGCGTCAAGACCGACTACCCGGCGAAGGACGGACACCACCTTGCGGGCCGCCGGGCGCGCGGATGAGCCGCGTCGAAGATTCGGCCTTCTCGCCTGCTTCTACTCGCCCGAGCGAAGATTCGATAATGCACATTATGTCAACTAGCCGAGTTCGGGCGGTCCCCACGCCGCGCCGGACGCTCCTCGGGGACGCACTCGTGGTGCGGCGGTCCGCCGGGCGGCGTCGGTACATCTGAGGGTGGCGACGGGCCGACACCGCGCCGCCCGCGACCGCCGGGACGCCCGGCGGACCCGCGGAGCGGCGGTGATCGTCATCCGGTCCCTCGCCGGGCACCGGGCGGTACCGCCCGCCCCGGCAACGACCGCCGCGGGCGGCGTTCCGAGCCGCGCGTGTCCCCGCCCGGGCGACGCGCGTCCCTCTGCGGCCACCGGCTCGTCTGCGGTTTGCCGGGTATCGCCCGGAACGCGAAAATCATGCATAATATCCCTTATGCATGACAAAGCGGACGAACTGGTACTAACGCTCGTCGAGCAGTTCCTCACCGCCCGTGCCACCCGCAAGCCGTCGCCGCACACGCTGCAGGCGTACCGGCGGGACCTGCTGGCGATCGCCCGGCTGGTCGCCGAGGATCCCGCCACTCCCCTCCCCCTGTCCCGGCTGCCGATCTCCGCGTTGACCGCCCGTACGCTGCGGCGGGCCTTCGCCGGCTTCGCCGCGCCGCGCGCGCCGGCCTCGATCTACCGGGCGTGGTCGACCTGGAACAGCTTCTTCACGTTCCTCGTGGCCGACGGGGTGGTGGCGGGCAATCCGATGCCCGCGGTGGACAAGCCGAACCTGCCACTCCCCCTGCCCAAGCCGCTGCGGGGCGAGGACACGCCGGAGCAGCTGCTCAACGCGGTGGCGCGCCGGGACGAACGGCAGCGTCATCCGTGGCCGGAGCGGGATCTGGCGGTGTTGGCGTTGGCGCTCTGCGCGGGGTTGCGCCTGGCGGAGCTGTTGGCGTTGCGGGTGCGTTCGCTGGCGGGGCGGCCGGGTGAGCGGCGTATCGAGGTGGCGGGCAAGGGTGGGCGGGCCCGGGTGGTGCCGATCGAGCCGGAGTTGGACGGGGTGCTGGTCGGTTATCTGGACAGTCGGCGGCGGCGGTTCGGGGACCGTACGGTGCGGCCGGAGTCGGCGTTGCTGGTGGACCGGTACGGGGAGCCGTTGCGGCGGGGTGGGTTGCAGTATCTGGTGGAGTCGTGTTTCCGGCGCGCGGGGATCCTGGATCGGGTGCCGCGGGGCGCGCGGTTGCATTCGTTGCGGCACACGTTCGCGACGCGGTTGGCCGAGGACGGGGCGAGCGCGTCGGAGATCATGCGGTTGTTGGGGCATGCGAGTCTGGCGACGAGTCAGGCGTACATCGAGGTGACGGCGGATCAGCAGCGGGCGGCGGTGCGGGCGAACCGGACGAACCGGGCGTTGGGTGGGTTGTTTCCGGCGGGTGGCGCCGGGTGAGCCGGCGCCGGGTGCGGCGTGGTGTTACCGCGGTGCTACCGGGGTCGGTAGGATCGCGGTATGACCGCGAAGTTGAGTATCAGCGTGCCGGATGATGTCGCCGACTGGTTGGGCGAGCAGCCCAACGCGTCGGCCGCGGTGGCGGCGGCGGTGCGGGCGCAGATGTCGGCGGCCCGTACCGACGAGGTGCTGCGCCGGGCGGGGATCGTGGTGACCGAGGACGGCAAGGCGCGGTGGCGGGAGCGGTTGGCCCGGCCGATGCCGGCGGAGGTGCTTGACGAGGGCCGGCGGCTGTTGGAGGGGATGGCGTGACCGACGAGGTCGCGGTGGTGTTGGACGCCTCGGCGTTGCGGGCGTACGTGCACGGCGAGGTGGCGGTGGGTGAGCTGATCGCCGAGGTGGCCGAGGAGCGGCGGTTGGTGGCGGTGCCGGCGGCCTGTCTGGCGGCGGCGCACGTCGGGGTGGACGAGGTGGGTGCGGCCCTGTTGGTGCTGCTGGCGACGGCGCCGACGGTGCGGGTGCTGCCGTTGGGCGGGGACGGGTCGTCGGTGGCCGAGGAGGCGCGGCAGGTGGGGGTGTTGGCGCGGGCGGCGGCCGGTGACGTGGCGGTGGGGCACGCGGCGCGGGTGGCGATCGCGTGCCGGGCGCACTACGCGACGGCGGAGCCGAAGGTGGCGGCGGCGGTGTTGCCGGCGGGGTGGAGTGTGTTGGACGTGGGGGCGGCGTAGCGGGCCGGCGGCGGGAAGGGTGCGGCGGGCGTCGGGGCGGGTACCCGGACGGGCCGAGGCCGGCCCGTCCGGTCGGGTGCCGGCGGGTCAGCCGCGTACGTGTAGTCCGAAGCCCGTGCGGCCCGCGGGTTCCAGCCCCTCCCTCAGCTGCAGGGAGGGGATCTCGTAGTCGCCGAAGTTCTGCGGCCGGAACGGGATCGGCTCGGTGGTTTCCAGGGTGAGTAGGCGCTGTTTCCAGGCGTGGGCGACGGCCGGGTAGTCCTCGTCGGTGATGCGGTCGGTGCCGTACAGCACGAACGGTGGCAGGACCTCGATGCCCGGGTAGTAGAGGATGCCGTGGTGGATCGGGAACAGCAGGTCGTCGATGGGGCCGTTGATCCCGCGGGGTGCGTAGTGTGACTCGGGGCCGCCGGCGGTGACCGACAGCAGTGCCTTCCGGCCGGCGAGGGTGCCTTCGCCGAAGCGCTCGCCGTATCTGGTGTCGCTGTGCTCGCCGACGCCGTAGGCGAAGTGGTAGGTGAAGACCCGGTCGACCCAGCCTTTGAGGATCGCGGGCATGGTGTACCACCACAGCGGGAACTGGAAGATGATCGTGTCGGCCCAGAGCAGTTTTTCCTGTTCGGCGCGGACGTCGGGGGTGAGCGTTCCGGCGTCGAAGGCTCGGCCGGAGTCCCGGGCGACCCTCAGCGGGTTCGAGGCGTGGGGGCCGTAGTCGGCGGCGTCGACGACGGCCTTCCAGTTCATCGCGTACAGGTCGCTCACCCGTACCTCGTGTCCGGCGGTTGTCAGGGTGGCGACGGCGAGGTCCTTCAGCGCGCTGTTGAGCGACTTGGGCTCGGGGTGGGCGTACACGATCAGGGTTTTCATGGCACTCCTTCGGATCGGGTGCCTTCGACTCTGGCTGTCGCGGTCTCCGGTGTTCAGGGGCGCCGCTTCCGTCGGACGGGACTTCCTGGTACTGGCGGGACCACCTTCGCGGGTGGTACCGAGGTCATACTGGGGGCGTGGACGATCTCGCGGGGTTTCTGCGGACCCGGCGTTCCCGGGTCGACCCGGCGGCCGTCGGTATCCCCGCCGACCGGCGCCGCCGGGTGGCCGGGTTGCGCCGCGAGGAGGTCGCGCACCTGTCGGGGGTCAGCGTCGACTACTACGTACGTCTGGAGCAGGGTCGGGCGGTCCAGCCTTCGGAGCAGGTCCTCGACGCGTTGGCCCGTGTTCTGGGCCTGGACGAGACCGAACGCGGGCACCTGTACCGGCTGGCCCGGCAGCGGCGGCGCCGCGCGCGGGTGCCGGGTGGGCGGGTCCGGCCGGAGGTGCTGCGGGTGCTCGACCTGATCGTGGACGCGCCCGCGGTGGTCGTGGACCACCGTCTGGACGTGCTCGCCGGCAACCGCCTCGCCGGGCTGCTCTACGGTCGGCCGTTGCCGGGGTTGAACACGGCCCGGCACATCTTCCTCGAGGAGGCCGAGCGCGGCCTGTACGCGGACTGGGAGCAATGCACTCTCGACGTGGTGGGGCACCTGCGGTTGGCCGCCGGCAAGTATCCCGAGGATTCCCGGTTGGCGTCGCTGGTCGGCGAGTTGGCGATGGGCAGTGAGCGTTTCCGCCGGCTGTGGGCCCGTGCGGACGTGCGGGCCCGCGCGCATGGGCGTAAGGCGTACCGGCATCCGCTGGTGGGGCTGTTGGAGCTGCATCAGGAGAACTTCGCGTTGCCGGACGGGTCGGGCATGGAGTTGTTGGTGTTGTCCGCGGCGCCGGGCAGCGCCGCGGCGGACGGGTTGCGTCTGCTCGCGGGCCTGGGCGGGGACGGCGCGGTCGGGCATCCCGTGGTGCGCGCCCGGGTCGGCGAGTAGCGGCGCCCGCGCCGCCGCCGGGGGCGCCGTCAGTGGGACGGCGCTCGGGTCCCGCTGCCTGTTTCGGCGCGGGTGGCGCGTTCTCTCCCCCGGCCCCGGAGGGTCGGCGCGGTCCACGGGGCCGGGTCCGACCGTGTCATCGGCCGCCGGGTGCGGCGGCGGCGCGGGGGTGGGTGGCTGTGGCTTCCGTCAGGCGGTGTCGGCCGTAGGCGCGGACCGTCTCGGTGAGGCGGTAGCGGGGGCCGTCGGGTCCGTCGGTCATGGTGACGAGGCAGCGGTCGACCAGGCGGGCCAGGGTGTGCGGTACGTCGTGGACCTCGCCGGCGGCGGCGTGTTCGGCGCTGGCGAGGGTGTGCCGGCCGTCGCCGGTGGTGGCGAGGCGGCGTAGCAGGGTCTGTTCGGGCGGGGCGAGCAGTCGCCAGCTCCAGTCGAGGGTGGCGCGCAGGGTGCGTTGCCGGACGGGGCCGCCGCGCCGGCCGGTGGTGAGCACGGCGAACGGGTCGTCGAGGCGGGCGGCGAGTTCGGTGACGCCGAGGGTGCGGACGCGGGCGGCGGCCAGTTCGAGGGCGAGCGGGAGGCCGTCGAGGCGGCGGCAGATGGTGGCGACGGCGACGGCGGTGTCGGGGCCGAGGCGGAAGCCGGGTGCGGCGGCGGTGGCGCGGGCGACGAACAGTTGTACGGCGGGGACGGTGTCCACCGCCGGTGGCGGTGCGGTCGGGTCGGGGGTGGGCAGCGGCGGTACGGCCCAGAGGTGTTCGGCGGTGATGGCGAGGGGTTCCTGGCTGGTGGCCAGGAACCGCAGGCCGGGTGCGGTGTGTAGCAGGTGTTCGGCGACGGCGGCGACGGGTTCGATGACGTGTTCGCAGTTGTCGAGCAGCAGCAGTGGGTGCCGGTGGGTGAGGGCGTGGCCGAGCCGGCGCAGGGCGCCGCTGGTGCCGCTGGTGGGGTCGGGCCCGCCGGTGGTGGGGTGTGGGCGGTGCTCGCCAGCCCCGCTCGGCGGATGCGCGTCGGTCCCGGTCGGGTGCAGGGTGGCGGCGATGTGGGCGGCCACGGTGTCGGCGGTGGTGGTGCCCGGGTCGAGGTCGGCGAGGTCGACCAGCCAGGTGCCGTCGGTGGGGGCCGGGTGCGGGTCGCGGGCGGCGGCCAGCGCGAGGGCGGTCTTGCCGACGCCGCCGGGGCCGACGAGGGTGAGCAGCCGTGCGGTGGTGAGCAGGTCGCGTACCCGGGTCAGCGCCTCGGCGCGGCCGATCAGTGGGGTGACGGCGGCGGGCAGGTTCCCGCCGGTGGCGGCCGGTGCCGGCGCGGGGGCGTGGCCGGTGGGCGGCGGGTTCGGGTGTGGTGGGGCGGTGGGCGCCGTGACGGCCCGCAGGGCGGGGTCCTGGTGCAGGATCGCCCGGTGCAGGGCGGTCAGTTCGGGGCCGGGGTCGACGCCGAGTTCCTCGGCCAGGCGTTCGCGCAGCCGGGTGTACGCGGTGAGGGCCTCGCTCTGCCGTCCGGCCTGGTAAAGGGCGCGCAGGTGGGCGGCGTGGAGGCGTTCGCACAGCGGGTGCCGGGCGACGAGGTCGGCGAGTTCGCCGGGGAGCAGGTGGTGTTCGCCGAGGTCGAGGCGGGCCTGGGCCTCGTGTTCCTGGGCGGTGACGTGTTCCTCGTCGAGGCGGGCGGCGACGGGCCGGGCGAAGTCGTGGTCGGCGTGGTCGGCGTAGGCGGGTCCGCGCCACAGGCGTAGCGCGTCGGTCAGCAGGGTGGCGCGGGTGTGCGGGTCGCCGGTGTCGCGGGCCTGGTCGAGCAGGGCGCGGAACCGGGTGGCGTCGACGGTGTCGGGGTCGATCGCGAGCAGGTAGCCGGGTGGTTGCCGTACGACGAGGTGGCGGGCGCCGGGTTCGGCGGTGTCGAGGGCGCGGCGCAGTTGGGAGATCCGGGTGTGCAGGGTGGCGGTGGGGTTGCGGGGTGGCCGGGTGCCCCAGAGGTCGTCGATGAGCCGGTCGGCGGGTACGGGTCGGCCCGGTTGGGTGAGCAGGTCGGCCAGGAGCGCGCGGACCTTCGCCTCGGGGATCGGTACGCGGGTGCCGTCGTCGGTCCAGACGGCCAGCGGGCCGAGCACTCCGAAACGCACCCGGGAAACGGTACTCCCCGGGTGGACCTGCAGCGGGGCGGAAGGAAACCGGAAGTGTCGGCGGGCACGGTGGGCGGTGTCAGCGAGACCGTGGCAGGTGGAGGGCAGTCGGTGTGGTGAGCAGGATGGTCGGTCGGGAGGTTCGGTTGGTGTCCCGCCCGGTGGGGTGGCCGGGGCCGGAGAACTTCGCGGTGGTGCGGACGGGGGTGCCGGATCCCGGCGAGGGGCAGGTTCTGGTGCGTAACCGGTGGATGTCGGTGGATCCGTACATGCGGGGGCGGATGGACGACGGTGAGTCGTACATCGCGCCGTTCGAGGTGGGTGCGGTGCTGGAGGGGCACGCGGTGGGTGAGGTGGTGGCCTCCGGGGCCGCGGGTGTGCCGGTGGGTGCGACGGTGTCGCACTTCGCGGGGTGGCGGGAGTACGCGCTGCTGGACGCGGCCGACGTGGCGGTGGTGGACGTGTCGGTGGCGCGTCCGCAGGATCATCTGCACGTGCTGGGGCAGACGGGGTTGACGGCGTACCTGGCGGTGACGGAGGTGGCGCGGGTACGGCCGGGTGACGTGGTGTTCGTCTCGGGGGCGGCGGGTGCGGTGGGCAGTCTGGTGGGGCAGTTGGCGCGCAGGTTCGGGGCGGCGCGGGTGGTCGGGTCGGCCGGTGGGGCGCAGAAGGCGCGGGTGCTGACGGAGGTGTTCGGGTTCGACGCGGCGGTGGACTACCGGGCCGGTGGGGTGGCGGAACAGTTGGCGGTGGCGGCGCCGGAGGGGATCGACGTGTACGTGGACCACGTCGGTGGGGAGCATCTGCAGGCGGCGATCGGGGCGTTGCGGCCGGGTGGTCGGGCGGCGCTGGTGGGGATGATCAGTGGTTATTCCGCGGCCGAGCCGGTGCCGGGGCCGAGCAACCTGTACGACGTGGTGGTCAAGCATTTGACGCTGCGGGGGTTGCTGGTGACCGAGTACTACGACCGGTTGCCCGGTTACGTGGCGCAGGCGGCGCGGTGGTTGGCGGACGGTTCGTTGCGCAGCCGGGAGACGGTGGTGGAGGGCATCGCGCGGGCGCCGGAGGCGTTTCTGGGGATGTTGGGTGGGGCGAACGTCGGCAAGATGCTGGTCCGGTTGTGAGGGGGGCGGGCCGCGACCGTGGGGCGGCCCGCGACCGCGATCCGCGGGTGCCGGGCCGGGCGCGGGTCAGCGGGTGGGGCGGTCGATGAGGACGGCCAGCCCGTCGAGGACCCGGTGCAGGCCGAAGCGGTAGGCGTGGTCGGGGTCGTGGGCGCTGCCGTGCGCCGTTCCGGCGGCGGTGCCGACCCGGGTGGCGAGGGGGTACGTGTCCGGGTCGAGGTGTCGGGCCAGCAGCGGGCCGGTGGCGGCCCACCACTGGGCGTCGTCCATGGCGGTGGCGCGCGCGGTGGCCCGGGCTTCGATCGTGGCGCGGGCGTTGGCCTGGACGAAGGTGAGCAGGTGGGTGAGGCAGTCGTCCATCTCGACGTCGGTGAGGCCGAGCCCGTCGAGGGCGGACAGTTCGTGTTCGTACTTGGCGATGGCGCCGGGGCCGAGGGTGGGTCGTAGGGTGCTGACGGCCGCCGCCCAGGGGTGGCTGGTGTAGAGGGCGCGGTTGTCGTCGGCGACGGTGGTGAGTCGTTGCCGCCAGTCGGCGCCGGTGAGGGCGGCGCGGGGCATGCGGGCGTAGGCGGCGTCGAGCATGAGGTCGAGCAGTTCGGCCTTGCCGGGTACGTAGGTGTAGAGGGTCATCGGGGAGACCCGCAGGGTCTGGGCGACGCGGCGCATGGTGAGCGCGTCGAACCCCTCGTCGTCGGCGAGGGCGGTGGCGGCGTCGACGACGGCGTCGAGGTCGAGGGCGCGTTGCGGGCCGCGGCGCGGTACGGCGCTCTGGTCGCGCCACAGCAGCGCCAGGGTACGGGCGGGGTCGCCGGCGCCGCTGCGTTCGATCTTCATGGGGTCATTCTCGCGCACCCGGACCCACAACCCCGTACGAAGTACAATGTACGACGTACGGAGTTTCCGACCGTCGGGGAGCACACCACGTGAACATCACCTCCAGCGCCGTCTCGCTCAACGTCGACGACGTCGCCGCCTCCAGCGCGTTCCTGCGCACCCACTTCGGCTTCACCGAACAGCTGGCCGCCGACGGGTTCGCCGCGCTCACCCGCGACGACGCCGGCATGAACGTCGTCTTCCTGCGGCGCGGCCTGCCGACGCTGCCCGCCGACCAGCGCGACACGCACGCCGCCGGGCTGATCCTGGCCTTCGTCGTGGACGACCTGGAGGGCGAGCTGGCCCGGCTGCGCGCCGAGGGCGTCACCATCACCATGCCGCTGACCGTCGAGGAGTGGGGCGAACGGGCCTTCCAGGTCCGCGACCCGAACGGGGTGATCGTCCAACTCGTCGACTGGAACGGCCCCGGACAGCAGCGGTAGCCGCGCCGCGTTCACCGTGCGTGCCCGCACGGTGCCGCCGGTGGGTGCCGGCGCCGGCCCGGCGCCGGCACCCACCGGGCCTCGGCTCAGCCGGGCAGGATCCGCACCTGCCCGGCCTCGAGCTGGTACGACATGCCGACCACCGCGCAACTGCCGGCCCGTACCGCGGTGGCCAGCACCGCCGAACGCTGCGGCAACTGCTGGACCGTGCGCTGGATGTGCAGGTCCACGATCTGATCCACGTCGTCGGCCTGCCGGGCCGCGGCCAACTCCACGCTCGGCACGATCGCCGACACGATCCAGCCCAGATGCCCGACCGGCTCGGCCGGGTGCGCCACCGCCTCCCGGGCCGCCTGCACCGCACCGCAGGAACTGTGCCCCAACACCACCACCAGCGGCGTGTTGAGCACCGTCACCGCGTACTCGATGCTGCCCAGCACCTCCGCGCCCATCGTGTGCCCCGCGGTACGGACCACGAACAGGTCACCCAGCCCCCGATCGAAAATGATCTCAGCGGCGAGTCGGGAGTCCGAACAGCCGAAGACCACCGCGAACGGGGCCTGCGCGGCCGCCAACGCGGCCCGGTGCTCCGCGTCCTGGTTCGGGTGGATCCGGGTACCGGTGACGAACCGGCGGTTGCCCGCCTGCAACTCGGCCAACGCCTGCTCGGGCGTACGCGGCGGACCCTGCGGCCCCGGCGCGGATGGTGCGGTCATCGACCCTCCATGGACGGACGGCTGCGCGACGACCCGCGACACGTCCGCCGCCGCCGGCCACCCGCCGGCACGACACACCGGCGACCGGCCCCGGGGCGGCACACCGCGCGGGCCACCCGCGTCGCGACACTGCGCCGCGGGCCCCACCAGCCTATCCGCGCACCCCACCGCGATGATCACCCACCGGGTCGCGGCGACCGACGTCACCCCCGCGCCACCGGATCGACCCCCGGAACCCGCACGGCGCCGCCGCTCGCGACCCCACGCCACCGGTTCGGCTCAGCCGCGCGGCGCCGCCGCCCGCGCCGCCCGCCGGGCGAACACCTCGTCGCGGCGCTCGGCCATCTCCCGCAACACCGCCTTGCGCCGCCGCCCGGTCAACCGGTCCACGTACAGCCGCCCGTACAGGTGATCCGTCTCGTGCTGCAGGCAACGCGCGAAGTACCCCCACCCCTCGACCACCAGCGGCCGGCCCGCCAGGTCGAACCCCCGCACCACCGCGTGGTCCGGCCGCGACACCGGCGCGTACGGGCCCGGCACCGACAGGCACCCCTCGTCGGACTCCACCAGCCGCCGGCTGCCCGACGGCTCCTCGTCCAGCACCGGGTTGCAGATGTGCCCCACGTGCCGCACGCCCTGGTCGTCCGGGCAGTCCCAGACGAACACCTGCAGGTCCACGTCGACCTGGTTGGCCGCCAGGCCCACCCCCTCGGCCACGTACATGGTGGCGAACATGTCGTCCACCAGCCGCGCCAGCTCCGGCGTACCGAACTCGGTCACCTCCCGGCAGCGGCGGTGCAGCACCGGCTCCCCCACCACCGTGATCCGCCGCACCGTGCCGCGCGCCGCCTCCGGCACGACCCGGGGATAGTCGTCGACCGGCTCCCCCTGCACGCGTACCCGGCGGTCGACGGAACCCTCACGGTCAGACGGTACGGACATCGGCGGCACACCTCTCGGATCACGGACGCCGCGGCCGGCGCCCCGCCCGCCGCGGACACGCGAGCGGACGACACACCGGCCCGGACCAAACGGGACGGGACGGCGCGCGGCACACGACCACCCCGCGCGCTTTGCAAAGTAACACTCTTTGCAAAGCGCGCGGGAGCCGGGCACCCCGGCAACGCACCCCCGGGCGCCACCCCCACCCGGTCACGCCCCGGTCACGCCAAACCCGCCGCCCGCAACGTCAACACCCGCCGATCCCCCGTCACCACCGCCACCAGATCACCGTCCACCACCACCTGCTCCGGCGCCTTCTCCCCCACCTTCGCCCCCGCCGTCACCCGACCCGACGACACCTCCTCCACCCAGATCCGCCACCCCGCATACGCGTCGTACCGCCGCGCCACCAACCGGCCACCCGCCACCGCCACCACCGACGAACCGTCCGGCAACTGCCGCAACCGCCCCCCGTCGAACCCCAACACCCGCGCCCGCTCCACCGAATCGAACGGCGCCCGCCCCCACACCAACGCCCCCTGCGCCACGTACCACGACTCCTCGTCCGACCAGTCCACCGCCGCCGACCACACCTGCACCCCCGTACGCGTGTCCACCGCCACCGTCGCGTGATCCCCCTCCGCCCGACCGTCCACCGCCGCACACACCAGATGCGGACCACACGGCTTCACCCGCTGCACCCGCCGACCCGCCTCCAACGGCAACTGCCACCTGCGCGCGAACCCCTCCGACACCCCGTACCCGGCCAACACGTCCCGCCCCGGCTCCACCCGCGACGACACCTTCCCCACCACCAACCCGTCGAACGCCGTCCACAACTCCTCGTCCACCGGCAACGCCCCACCGGCCCCGGCCGGCCGGCCCGTCGCCACGTCCACCGCCGAACCCCGATGCGTACGCGCGTCCAACTGCACCACCACACCGCCCGCCGCGACCGCGTCCCGCAACCCCACCTCCGCCGCCGGCACCACACCCGCCACCGCCCCCGGCGGCAGCGGCGGCCACTGCCACAACGGCTCCACCCGATGCCCACCCGAACCCAACACCGCGTCGTCACCCGCCCGCGACCACCGCGCCTCACCCGTACGCAGATCCACCCGCGACAACCCCGGACCACCCTCGCGGCCCGACCCCTCCACCACCACGTCCGTGCCGTAGAACGCCACATCCCGGCGCTGCTCCCACGCGCTCTTCCACAACAGGCGACCATCCGCGGCCGACAACACCGCCCGCACGTCCCGACCCCCGTCCGTGGCCGAGCCCTCCCCGTCCACCACCACCAGATCACCCACCCCGGTCAGCCGCAGCTCCGTCGGCTCCACCGGCACCCGCACCGACCACAGCGGCTGCGCCACACCCGGCGCCGTCGACGTCACCTGCGTCCCGCCGCCACCCGCCACCGCCGACACCACCCGACCACCGGCCACCGTCACCCCGCCCGCCCCGGAACCCGGCAGGTCACGGCTGGTCACCTCCGTCAACTCGCCCACCACGTCCGCGCCGTCGCCGGCCAGATTCGCCCCACCCGGCAACGCCCCCGACAACCGGTCCCACACCCCCGCCACCAGCCGCCCACCGGTGCCCAACGCCGCGACACACCCCGCCACCGCCAGCACCGCCACCGACGCCAGCAACGCCCGCCGCACCGGACGACGCCGCCGCGCCGACCCCGGCGACGGCCGTACGGCGACCGGCGGCACCGCGGCACCCGCACCGACCGGAATACCCGCGACCGGTGCCACCGGCGCCGAGGAGAGCGGCGACCCACCCGACACCGCACCGGCCGCCGGCGAACCGGCACCAACCCGGCCCGCCGCCGCGTCCGGCAGGACCGGCCCGGCCGGCGCCGCGACAAACCGCACCGCCCCGAACGCCACCGGCAACTCCGGCTGCTCCGGCACCTCCGGCGCCACCCCCAACCGGGCATGCAACCGCGTCGCCACCAACGGCAGCCGGCTCGAACCACCCACCAACACCAACCCCGCCAACGCCGCCGGCTCCACCCCCGCCCGCTGCACCACCCGCCGCGTCTCGTCCACCGCCCGCGCCACCAACGGACCCGCCACCCGCTCCAACTCCTCACGGGTCAGATGCACCGGCTCGTCCCAACCCGGCACCTGCACCGGCGCGCTCGCCGCACGCGACAACATCTCCTTCGCCGCCCGCACCTCCGCCCAGAACACCTGCCGATCCCGCCGCTGCGCCGCCGACCCCGGAACCCGCAACCGCTCCCACAACCCCGGATCACGCACCCCCACCAACTGCCCCAGATGCGCCACCAACGCCTCGTCGACGTCCACCCCACCCAGGTCGTCCAACCCACCCGTGGCCAACACCCGCAGCCCCGACGCCTCCCGCCGCACCACCGCCACGTCCAGCGTCCCGCCGCCGAAGTCGAACACCCCCAACACGCCACCCACCGGCACCCGCTGCCCCCACACCCCCAGGCAGTACGTCGCCGCCGCGATCGGCTCGTCCACCAACCGCACCTCGCCCAACCCCGCCCGCCGCGCCGCCTCCCGCAGCCGCTCCCGACGCGGACCACCCCAGTCCGCCGGACACGTCACCACCGTCGCCGCCGCCGGGTCGACCCCCGCCACCCGCGCCTCGCCGGCCACCCGACCCAACACCGCCGCCAACAACCCCGACACCGGCACCTCACGCGCGCCCAACAGCACCGCGTCCTCGTCGATCCGGCGCTTCGGCTGCGGCTCGAAACACTCCGGCCGCAACACACCCAGCCGCTGCGCGTCCCGCCCCGTGTGCGTCGCCCCCGCCTCGTCGACGAACACCCCGGACGGCAACAAGGGCGAACCGTCGAACAACAGCGGCCGCGCCGGCTGATCACCGCGCCGTACCACCGCCACCGTGTGCGTCGTACCCAGATCCACCGCAAGCCGCGCCGGCTCGACCACCGAACCCCCTCGGGGCGTACCCGTCAATGCCGCGCCGGATCGTACTTGCCGGCCACGACACGACACCTCCGCCGGTCGGTCAGCCCACATCCACCACCAACGGACGATGATCCGAAATCGTCGACAGCGGCGTCGCCACCGCCGTCACCGGCCCCAACCGCCCCGCTCCCCGCGGATCCACCAACACGTGGTCCAACTGCACTCGCGGCTGGACGGCCGGATACGTCGCCCGGCGCCCCAACGGCCGCCACCGCGACACCAGACCCGCCAAGCCCGCCGGAATGTTCAGGTCCCCCAGCAGCACCCGGGGCGCCGGCAGCGCCCGCAGCGCCCGCACCACCAGCCGCAGCTGCCGCAGGTTCCACCCCGGCACGAACGACAGGTGCGTCGCGGCCACCGTCACCGCCCCGACCGGCGTCTCCACCACCGCCGCCAACACCACCCGCGGCTCGTCGCGCAACAGCATCAACCCGCCCCCGGGACCCGGCACCCACACCGGCGAACGCGTCGGCGCCGGCGACAACCGCCGCACCAGCCACGAACGCACCGGATAGCGGCTCACCAACCCCACGCCGTAACACGGCTCGCCGTGCCCGTCGTCATCGTCGGTCAACCGCCGGAACCCCTCACCCGGCGTACCGACCACCGCCGCGGCGAACCGGTGCGCCGGCGCCCCCAACGCCCGCGCCACCACCGCCGTCTGGTCCAGGTGCCCACTGCGGGACTGGTCCCGGTCCACCTCCTGCAACGCCAGCACATCCGCGTCCAGCGCGCTCACCGCCGCCGCCAGCCGCACCTCGTCGACCAGCCCGTCCTCCAGGGATCGACCATGCAGCAGGTTGAAGGTCACCAGTCGCACTCCTGCAACCCTACGGGCCGATGTGCGACAGTGAGCCGTGCTCGTCAAGGCGCTCTGCTGCTCGACCCTGCTGTTCATCGCCCTCGGCGCCGCCGGAATCTGGCTGCGCCGCCGCCGCGGCCAGTAGGGGCGCGCGTCCCGCAGGGTCTCCGCGAGACCCGCCCGCCCGGACCCGGCCTGAGCCGGCCGCGCGACCGCCCGCCGGGGACCGCGGCCCGCCGGCGGCGAGGTCCACCCGCCAGTCGTTGCTCCGCATGAGCCGCCCCGGCGGGAACTCGAAGTCACACTCCCCCACCAAGGAGAAGCCCGCCCGGCCGCAGACCGCGTTCGACGCCGGGTGGTTCACCGACTCCGAACGCGTGCAGGAACCGGTGGCGTGCCCGCACCTGTTCGTCGGTTTCCGGTTCGTCGCCGCCGGGCGACCGGCGGCGGGCGTGGGGTCGTAGCCCGGCGGTTTTCGGTGTCGGCGAGGTCGGCCACAACCCCTAAAGCATCCTAGGACGTTAATCCGGTGGATGGCGGGATCCGGACTGCCGCCCGGGTGGGCCGGCTTGCCGACGGAGAGAGGGCTGTGCGAGCCTCTTACGTCATCTCTCGGAAAGGGCTGGTCGCGACGCTCGGCATGGTTCTCGGCGACCTCTCCTCTCGCGCTTCGACGCGGGAGCGGTAGCCCCACCTGCCCTGACCCCCACCCGTACCCCGGACGCGGGCGGTATCTCCTGCTCCTCGTCGAAGTGCTCTTCGTGCCCCCGCACGTTCGATCACGAGGAGTACGTGGTGTCCACGATCCGCTGGACCGAGACGAACACCCCCCGTTCCGCCCACTGGCATTCGGAGAGCGCAACCCCACCTCCCCGCCGGGTCGTCGGCGCGGACGACCGCATGAAGGCCGACATCGCCTACCGCCTGGCCTGCGAGAGCACTGCCCTGCTGTGCGGGGCGACTTACACAACGCCCGCCAACTACTACAGGCGATGAGCCGCCGCGTCGACCGGAAACCCGCCCGGCGAGGCGACAGTCCGGCGGAGTCCTTCCGCCTGGCCCGCCAGGCCCGCGGCCACCGTGCCCGCGTGCTGGGCAGGCTCATCGTCCTGCTGGGCGACGACTACCGCCTGAACCTGCGCAGAGCCCCCGACGTGCGACGAGCATGCCACGAGGCATACGGTCCGCCGTCCGCGCCGATGGCCGTCTCGCTCACCGAACTGCTGGGCGTGATCGGAGCGCACCAGTGGCGCACGAAGGGCGTGCGGGTACCGGCCCTCGACGCTCGCGTACACCCGCACTACGGCGTGTTCTCCCCGGTCAGGGCCGAGTACGTCGACCTCGTCGCACACGCACCACTTCCCCCACCGGCCGACTGTCGCGCAGGCCGCCGCATCGCGTTCGACCTCGGGACCGGCACGGGAGTGCTCGCAGCCGTCCTGGCGCGCCGGGGAATCGACCACATCGTGGCCACGGACATCAGCCCGCGTGCCCTGGACTGCGCCCGCGAGAACGTCCGTCGACTACACCTCACCGGGCGCATCCACGTCGTCGGCCCCGGCCTCTTCCCCGACGGGCGCGCGGACCTCGTCGTCTGCAACCCACCCTGGATTCCGGCCCGGCCCACCTCCGCCCTGGAACAGGGCGTCTACGACCCGGGCAGCGGCATGCTCAACAGCTTCCTGACCGGGCTGACCGCGCATCTCGAACCGGGCGGCGAGGGCTGGCTCGTCCTCTCGGACCTGGCCGAGCACCTCGGGCTCCGGACCCGCGGCGAACTGCTGGCCGGCATCGAGGCGGCGGGCCTGCGCGTGGTGGACAGGATGGACGCCAGGCCACGACATCCACGGGCCCGGGACGTCACCGATCCCCTACACGCCGCCCGGGCCGCGGAAGCCACGTCGCTGTGGCGGCTCGCCAGCAGATGACGTGCGGCGCCGGCCGTCGCCGGGGCGAGACAGGGCCCGGGTCCGCCCGTACGGCGGCCGGGCGGACCCGGGGTCCGGGCAGCCGTCGCGAGGGTCGACGGCCCGCTCGGATCGCCGGGTCAGGGGCGGGCGCGCAGCCAGTCCGCGAA
The DNA here is from genome assembly GCF_040676675.1 of Micromonospora sp. NPDC049559. Lineage (NCBI taxonomy): Bacteria > Bacillati > Actinomycetota > Actinomycetes > Micromonosporales > Micromonosporaceae > Micromonospora > Micromonospora sp. NPDC049559. The sequence goes on from NZ_JBFAPK010000004.1 coordinate 292,551, forward strand.
GGTCTCCAGCGCCGGCTGCGGGTCCCGCCGCCCTACGCCGACCCGGAAGCGGTCGGTGGGGGTCTCGGTCAGTTCGGAGCGGTAGATGCTCGCCGGCAGCAGCAGCACGCCGGCCTCCTCGACCAGCCGGGTGCAGAACTCCTCCACCCCGTCGCGGCCCAGGTAGCGCGGGAAGGCCACGCAGCCGCCATCGGGCGCCCGCCACTCGAACAGCTCCGGGAACTCGGCGAAGAACGCCGCGAAGACCGGCAGGTTGGCGGCGACGATGCCCCGGTTGCGCGCCAGGATCCGCTCCCGCGCCTTGATCGCGATGCGGGCCAGGATCTCGCTCGGCGCGGAGTTGCAGATGGTGGTGTAGTGCTTCGCGCGCTCCAGCCGGGAGCGCAGCGCCCGGTCCCGGCAGGCGATCCAGCCGACGCGCAGCCCCGGCAGCCCCAGCGACTTCGACGTGACGTTCAGGGACAGGGCCCGCTCGGACAGGTCCGCGGCCTGTGGCAGCGTACGCGCCGGGTCGCGCTCGAGGCCGCGGTACACCTCGTCGCTGAACAGGTGGATCCCGCGTTCGTCGCAGAGCGCGACGAGCCGGGCGAACTCGGCCGGGTCGAGCAGCTTCCCGGTCGGGTTGTTGGGGAAGTTGACCGAGACCACTCGGGTGTTGGGGCGGATCGCGTCGACCAGCCGGTCCAGGTCCAGCGCCCAGTCCCGGGCCGGGTCCAGGGCCACCCCGGTGACCGCGCAGAGCGACAGCGGCACCGTCTCGGCGGCCTGGTAGTTCGGGGTCAGCACCACCGCGTGGTCGTCCGGCCCGAGCAGCACCCGCATGGCCAGGTAGAGCCCCTCCTCGGCGCCGGCGAAGCAGATCACGTCCTCGGCGTCGACGTGGCGGTACGTCGAGGCGATCGCCCGCCGCAGGCCCGGGTCGCCGAAGGTCTCCGTGTAGCCCAGCGAGAGCGTCTCCCAGGCCCGCCGGTCCTCGTCGTCGGCGAGCGCCAGCAGGTCGGCCACCGTCATGGTCTGGGCGTCCGAGGCGGTCAGGTGGTGCCGGGCGGTGAACTCCCACCGGGAGAAGTAGGTCTCCAGCCGGAAGTCGGGCAGTTGGCTCACGCGGGGACTCCTTCGGCCCTGGTCTCGGCGAGCAGGGCGTAGACGGTGGACCGGGACACCTGCAGCGCCTGGGCCACGACCGGGGCCGCGCGGCGCACGGTGAAGATCCCGGCCTGGTCCAGTTCGGCGAGGACGGCGAGCCGGTCCGCGCGGCCGAGGCGTTCGACGGGGCGGCCCCGGGTACGCACGAACGAGCCGACGATCCGCTGCACGCGCTCGGTCCAGTCCTGTTCGAACAGGGCCGCCGGCCGCGGGGTCGAGGGTGCGGCGAAGCCGGCCAGCACCGCGACGGCCTGGTCCAGCGGTGTGCGGTCGAGGTTGACGCAGAGCACCGCCGAGGGTTGGCCGTCCGGGTCGCGCAGCACCGCGCTGACCGAGGTCAGCCGCCGCCCGTCGGCGAGCAGTTTCTCGTACGGGCCGAAGACGTCGCGGGCGGCGGGTTCGAGCTGGTCCAGCTCGCCCAGCAGGGACGGGTCCCCCGCCGTGCGCCGGGTCAGCGGATTCCAGATCGCCAGCACCCGGTCGGCCGCCGCGTCGTGCAGCACCACCTCGGCGTACGGGCCGAGCAGCAGCGCCACCGCGCGGCAGACCGGCGCCCAGCCGCGTACCCGCGGGTCGGACTCGTCTCCCACCGTCTCCACGTCTGGACTGTAATCCCAGACTGGACGATCAGTCCAATCGTGGTCCGCCCGACGGCGGGCGTCGGGAAGCCGCCCCCGGGGCAGGCGCCTACCGGGGCGCGTCCGGGGCCGCGAACCGGCCCGAGCGGATCTCCCGCAGCGCCCGGCGGCGCGCCTCACCGCGCAGCGTGTCGACGTAGAGGCGCCCGTCCAGGTGGTCGGTCTCGTGCTGCAGGGCGCGGGCCAGGAAACCGGTACCGCTGACGGTGACCGGCTCGCCGTACTGGTCGAAGCCGTGGGCGGTGGCGCGCAGGGCGCGCGGGGTCGGGAAGAAGAACCCGGGGATCGACAGGCAGCCCTCGTCGTCGGACTCGGTCTCCGCCGACAGCTCCAGCGTGGGATTGACCAGGTGCCCCCGCGACCCGCCCGCGTCGTAGACGAACACCCGGGCGCTCACGCCGATCTGCGGGGCGGCCACGCCGGCCCGGCCCGGCGCCCCGAGCAGGGTGTCCATCAGGTCGGCGACCAGGTCGCGCAGTTCGGTGTCGAAGCTGGTGACCGGCGCGCAGGGGGTGCGCAGCACCGACTCGCCGATGATCCGGATGGGCCGCATGGTCATGGCCGGAAGGCTAGTCGTTCGCCGCCGGCGCGATCACGGCGCGTGGTATGACTGCCGGAGAAGACGTACCGGGCACAGCGGAACGGGCGGACGATGGCAGCCGGCGAGAGCGAGACGCTGCTGCGCCGCCCCGGCGGCTCGCAGCGCGCGACGTTCCTGGAGCTCTTCCTCGACCTGGTCTACGTCTTCGCCCTCACCCGGGTCTCCCAGCGGCTCATCAACGACTTCCAGAGCGACAACGCGATCCGCTTCTCCGAGGCCGGCCGGACCCTGCTGCTGCTGCTCGCGCTCTGGATGCTCTGGACCATGACCGCCTGGATGACCAGCCGCTTCGACCCGGAACGGTCGAGGGTGCAGGTGATCGTGGTGCTCACCATGTTCGGCAGCATGGTGATGGCGGTGACCCTGCCGCAGGCGTACGGGGGTCAGGCCCTGCTCTTCGCCGGCGCGTACGTGGTGCTGCAGGTCGGCCGGCCGCTCTGCCTGGGGCTGACCCTGCGCGGCGACTCCCGGCAGAACATCTCCTGGCGGCTGGTCTTCTGGTTCTCCCTGAGCGGGCTGTTCTGGATCGCCGGGGCGCTGGTGCCCGACCAGTACCGGTGGCGGTTCTGGCTGACGGCGGTGGTGGTGGACTACGGCGGTCACGCCCTGCGCTGGCCGACCCCCAGGGTCGGGCGGGTACGCGGCTCCGAGTGGGGGTTCGCCGGCGAACACCTCGCCGAGCGGTACCAGCAGTTCGTCCTGATCGTGCTCGGCGAGTCGATCCTGGTCACCGGCCTGCGCTTCAGCGGCGGCCGGTTCGTCGTCGCCACCACCGTCGCGTTCGTGCTCTCCTTCCTCACCACGGTGATGCTCTGGCGGATCTACTTCCACCAGGCCGGGTTCCTGCTCGCCGAGGCGATCACCGGGGCCCGCGACCCGGGCCGGTTCATCCGCTCGGCCACCTACACCCACCTGCTGATGGTCGCCGCGATCCTGGCCAGCGCCGTCGGGTTCGAACTGGTCATCGCCGACCCGGGCGCCGACCCGACACCGGGTTGGGTCGCCGTCATCGTCGGCGGTCCCGCGCTGTTCGTGCTCTCCCGGGTGCGCTTCGAGTACGAGGTCTTCGGCCGGATCACCTGGTCCCGGCCGGTCGGCGTGGGGTTCCTGCTGCTGGTCTCCCCGGCGATGCTGCTGCTGCCGGCGCTGGCCGTGGGGGGTGTCGCCGCGGGGGTGCTGACGGCGCTGGCCGTCTACGACGGGTTCCGCCAGTGGGGGCGGCCCCGGGACCCGGCCTCCTCACCCCTGTAGCCGGCCCGCCGTCGCCACGACGGGCCGCAGCGGCATCGCCGCGGCGAGTCGGCGGGGCGGCGCGTCAGGCGGGCTGGCCGGCGGGGGCGGCGTCGCCGAGGTCCAGGAAGACCGTCGGTGCCCGGTTGGCCAGCACCACCTCACCGAGCAGCGCGGCGAGCGTGTCGCGGTCGGCGTCGCCGAGCCCCGCGGTCAGCGCGTCGACCCGCCGGCAGGTCTCGTCGTAGAACCTCGCCACGACCGCGCTCCCCTGCTCGGTGAGCACGACCCGGACCGCGCGGCCGTCCCGGGGGTCCGGCTCGCGGCGGACCAGTCCGCGCCGCACCGCCCGGTCCACCAGGCCGGTGAGGCTGGACTTCTCCAGCCCCAGCACCGCGCCCAGCTCCGTCATGCCGTACGGCTGGGACATCAGCACGCAGAGCAGCTGCCCCTGCTGCACCGTGAGGCCGTACTCCCGGCTGGCCTGCGCGTAGACGGCGTTGACCAGGAACGCGGAGCGTACGAGCGCCGCGACGACACCCATCTCGCCGTCGGTGGCCTTCCCCATGCCGCCAGCGTACGTGGCGGACGGTTCTCGGCACGAACCATCCGCGGGCGCTGCCGGAGACGAGCCGGGGACGGGCGCGCGGCGACGGGGGCCGGGACCTACCCGGGCGGCGTGACCGCGTTCCCCGCCAGCCTCGCCCGCAGCGGCGCGGCCTTCGCGGCCGCCTCGGCGACCTCGGCGTGCGGGTCGCTGCCCCAGGTGATGCCGCCGCCGGCCCAGAGGTGCAGCCGCTCGGCGTCGGCCGCCGCGGTACGGATCGTCAGGCCCAGGTCGAGGTGATCGGGCCCGATCCAGCCGAGCGCGCCCATGCTCGCGCCCCGGCCGACCGGTTCGAGGGCGGCGATCTGCTCCAGCGCGGCGAGCTTCGGCGCGCCCGTGACCGAGCCGCCCGGGCAGACCGCCCGCAGCAGCTCCGGCAGGCCCATCCCGTCGTCGAGCACGGCCGAGACGGTGGACTCGGCCTGCCACAGGTCGCACCAGCGGCGGATGCCGTACAGCTCGTCGACCCGGACCGAGCCGGTGCGGGCCAGCCGGGCCAGGTCGTTGCGGGCCAGGTCGACGATCATGACGTGTTCGGCGCGCTCCTTCGGGGAGGCGAGCAGCTCGCGCCGGCCGGCGGCGGTGGCGGGCCGGGTGCCCTTGATCGGGCGGGTGCGGACCCGCCCGGCCGAGACCTCGACGAGGGTCTCCGGGGAGGCGCAGCCGACCGCCCAGCCGGGGCCGGACAGCACGCCGCCGTACCGGGCGCCGGGCAGCGCGGCGAGCCGGGCCAGGGCCGGCAGCGGGTCACCGGCGTACCGGGCCGAGGCGTGACCGACCACGTTGACCTGGTAGACGTCGCCCCGGCCGATCGCGGCGCGGGCGCGTTCGACGGCGGCGGCGTGGGCGGCCGGGCTCCAGCTCTCCACCCAGTCGCCGAGCCGCCAGCCGGCCGCGGCGGCGCCCGTCCCCGGCGCGTCACCCTCCCCCACGGCGGCGTCGCGGGGACCGCCGGAGAACGGCGCGGGCGGTGGCGGCGGCCCGGAGCCGTCGCGGGCGTGCTCGTAGACGACCGCAACCAGGTCCGGTACGGCGGGCGCCGGGCTGGCCGCCCCGGTCGGCGCGCCGACCAGCCGGGCGCCGGCCGCGGCCGAGACGAAGACGGCCGCGCCGCAGACCGTACCGGGATCGTGGCGGGCCGGACGGGCGCCGAGCCGGGTCAGCTCTCCGACCGGCAGCCCGTGCGCGGCGAGCAGCTCCGCCAGCAGCGCGGCCGGGTCGCCCGGGTCGCCGACCCGCCACCGCAGCCGGTCCCGCTCGCGCAGCCGCCCGGCGCAGCGGGTCGGCGCGGCGGGCATCGGCGGGCGCTGATCTGGGAGCGCTTCCACGACGGAAGTACCGACCTCCCTCATCCGAAGAGCCGATTCTTGCGTATTTCCACCCGGACCCGTTCGTTGAAGTTTGTTTTCCCTTGGTACTGTGCGTGATTGGTCATGTGAACCATGCCACAGCGCCCCCACAGTCCGGAGACCCACGATGTGTCAGCATCAACCGACCTGTCCCTCCGCAGAAGCGACCGACCGGGAGGCTGCCCGCGTCATCGCCTGCTTCCGTGAGCAGGGATGGAGCCTGCTCTGCAATGGGGTGATCGTTTTCGAGGACACCGGCGAGCTGCTGCCGGACGGCCGGACGATCGCGCCGCACCGCGGCCCCGCCCGACACGCCCTCGTCGCCTGACGTCGACACCCTCGGTAACGACCCGGGTGCCGAGCCGGCGGGCCAGCAGAACCCCCGCTGACCCGCCGTAGCGCCGGCCCCGACCCCGCCCCGGCGGAGCGCGGAACCGCCGCCGGGAGCCACGCCTCGGGTCCGCCCGGGCGGCAACGTCGCCGCCCGCCGGCCGCGGCCCGGGCATCCGTCGCGCTCTAGGCGAACGCCGCCGGCGGCGGACAGGAGCAGACCAGGTTCCGGTCGCCGTACGCGCCGTCGATGCGCCGCACCGGCGGCCAGTACTTCGCCATCCGGTCGACCCCACCCGGGTACGCGCCCACCGAGCGCGGGTACGGGTGCGGCCACTCGTCCCCGCTGACCATCACGGCCGTGTGCGGCGCGTTGCGCAGCGGGTTGTCCGCGGCCGGCCACTCGCCCGAGGCGACCCGGTCGATCTCCTCCCGGATCGCGATCATGGCGTCGCAGAAGCGGTCCAGCTCGGCCAGGTCCTCACTCTCGGTGGGCTCCACCATCAGCGTGCCGGCCACCGGGAACGACATCGTCGGGGCGTGGAAACCGTAGTCGATCAGCCGCTTGGCCACGTCGTCGACGGTGATCCCGGTCGCCTTCGTCAGCGGCCGCAGGTCGAGGATGCACTCGTGCGCGACCAGGCCCTTGTTGCCGGTGTAGAGCACCGGATAGTGGGCCCGCAGCCGGGTGGCGACGTAGTTGGCCGCCAACACGGCCACGCCGGTGGCCCGGGTCAGCCCCTCCGCGCCCATCATCCGCAGGTACGCCCACGGAATCGGCAGGATGCCGGCCGAGCCGTGCGCCGCCGCCGAGATCACCGGCCGGCCGCCGCCGGCCCCGAGCGGATCGCCCGGCAGGTACGGCGCCAGGTGGGCGCGGACGGCCACCGGGCCGACCCCCGGACCGCCCCCGCCGTGCGGGATGCAGAAGGTCTTGTGCAGGTTCAGGTGTGACACGTCGGCGCCGAACAGGCCCGGCTTGGCGAAGCCGACCAGCGCGTTGAGGTTGGCGCCGTCGACGTAGACCTGCCCACCCGCGTCGTGCACCTTCGCGCAGAGCGAGGCGATCCCTGTCTCGTACACGCCGTGGGTGGACGGGTAGGTGACCATGATCGCGGCGAGCGTCTCCCGGTGCGCCTCGATCTTGTGGTCGAGGTCGACCAGGTCCACGTCGCCGTTGTCGTCGCAGGCCACCACGACCACCCGCATGCCGGCCATCACGGCGCTGGCGGCGTTGGTGCCGTGCGCCGACGACGGGATCAGGCAGACGTCCCGGTGGGCCTCGCCCCGGTCGCGGTGGTAGGCGCGGATCGCCAGCAGACCGGCCAGCTCACCCTGCGAGCCGGCGTTGGGCTGCACGCTGACCGCGTCGTAGCCGGTCACCTGGGCCAGCCACCCCTCCAGCGAGGCGATCAGCTCCCGGTAACCGGCGGTCTGCCCGGCCGGCGCGTACGGGTGGATCGCGGCGAACTCCGGCCAGCTCACCGCCTCCATCTCGGTGGTCGCGTTGAGCTTCATGGTGCACGACCCGAGCGGGATCATGCCCCGGTCCAGGGCGTAGTCCAGGTCCGCCAGCCGGCGCAAATAGCGCAGCATCGCGGTCTCCGAGTGATGGGTACGGAAGACCGGGTGGGTGAGGAAGTCGCTGCTCCGGGCCAGCCCGGCCGGCAGCGCGGACGGCGCCCGCTGCGGCGCCACCCGGGCGGTGTGCCCGGCGACGGTGCCGAACGCGTCCCAGACCGCCGCCAGGTGCGCCTCGGTGGTGGTCTCGTCGCAGGAGATCCCGACCCGGTCGGCGTCGACCAGCCGCAGGTTGATCCCCGCGGCGGCGGCCGCGGCGACCACCTCGGCGGCCCGGCCCGGGATCCGGGCCAGCACGGTGTCGAAGAACGCCTCGTGCACCACCTCGACCCCGTCGACGGTCCGCAGCCCGGCGGCGAGGGTCGCGGCCCGCCGGTGGGTCCGCTCGGCGATGGCCCGCAGCCCGTCCGGGCCGTGGTAGACCGCGTACATGCTGGCCATCACGGCGAGCAGGACCTGGGCGGTGCAGATGTTGCTGGTCGCCTTCTCCCGGCGGATGTGCTGCTCGCGGGTCTGCAACGCCAGCCGGTAGGCGGGGTCGCCGGCCGCGTCGCGGGAGACGCCGACCAGGCGGCCGGGCAGCATCCGCTCCAGGCCGCCGCGCACCGCCAGGTAGCCGGCGTGCGGACCGCCGAAGCCCATCGGTACGCCGAAGCGCTGGGTGGTGCCGGCGGCGATGTCGGCGCCGATCTCCCCGGGCGGGCGCAGCAGGGTCAGCGCCAGCAGGTCGGCGGCGACGGTGACCAGGGCACCCGCGGCGTGCGCGGCCGCCACCAGGCCGGCGTGGTCGCGTACCGCCCCGGAGGCGCCCGGGTACTGCAGGTGCAGCCCGAACAGCTGCTCCGGCAGCGGCTCGCGCTCCAGGTCCACCACCCGCACCTCGATGCCGAGCGGCTCGGCCCGGGTGGCGATGACCGAGATGGTCTGCGGCAGCGCGTCGGCGTCGACGACGTACACGTTGCTGGCGCTCTTGGCGGCGCGGCGGGCGAGGGTCATCGCCTCGGCCGCGGCGGTCGCCTCGTCGAGCATGGAGGCGTTCGCGGTGGCCAGCCCGGTGAGGTCGGTGACCATCGTCTGGAAGTTCAGCAGGGCCTCCAGCCGGCCCTGGCTGATCTCCGGCTGGTACGGGGTGTACGCGGTGTACCAGGCCGGGTTCTCCAGCACGTTGCGCCGGATCACGGCCGGCGTGTGCGTACCGTGATAGCCCAGCCCGATCATCGACACCGCGACGGTGTTGCGGGCGGCCAGCGCGCGCAGCTCGGCGATCGCCTCCGCCTCGGTCGCCGGGGCCGGCAGGTCCAGCGTGCCGTGCCAGCGGATCACCTCGGGGATCGCGGCGTCCATCAGCTCGTCGGTCGAGGCGTAGCCGACGGTCTCCAGCATCCGGCGCTCGCTGTCGGCGTCCGGGCCGATGTGGCGGTCGGAGAAGGGCGGGGGTGCGGTCATCGGGGCGCCTCCGGGGCGAGGTCGACAGGTCGGCCTCCCCCTCTGTCGCGGCCACGCTCGCGCGCGGTGCTCCAGAGCGCCTGCCCCCGCGGTCCTTTTGCCTGAGAGGTTCCGGGGAGGATTTGCCCCTTCGGCGCCACCCCGGTCGGTACGGGGCGGTCTCTCCCACGAGGGTGGTACCGGCACCGGCAACGCTACCAGTGGCTCCCGCCGCCGTCGGTGGCCACCGTTGCCGCTGTGGCCCCTGGTACCCCCGCGAGCGCTGGGACGGGCTCGCCAGGCGCCCCGCCCGCGGACCCAGGTCGGGCCCGTGACGGGGAGATCATAGGGTGAAGGCGTGACCTACCAAGCCGCGGACGACCGCTACGACTCGATGACCTACCGGCGCGCCGGCCGCAGCGGCCTGCGCCTGCCGGCCATCTCGCTGGGCCTGTGGCACAACTTCGGTGACGCCCGCCCGTGGGAGCGGCAGCGCGACATCTGCCGCCGCGCCTTCGACCTCGGCGTGACCCACTTCGACCTGGCCAACAACTACGGCCCGCCGCCCGGCTCCGCCGAGGAGAACTTCGGACGGATCCTCGCCACCGACTTCGCCCCGTACCGGGACGAGCTGGTGATCTCCACGAAGGCCGGGTACAACATGTGGCCCGGCCCGTACGGCGAGTGGGGCTCCCGCAAGTACCTGGTCGCCTCGCTGGACCAGTCGCTGCGCCGGCTGGGACTGGAGCACGTCGACATCTTCTACAGCCACCGGTTCGACCCGGACACCCCGCTGGAGGAGACGATGGGCGCCCTGGACGCGGTGGTACGCGCCGGCAAGGCCCAGTACGTCGGCATCTCCAACTACAACTCGGAGCAGACCGCGCAGGCCGCCGCGATCCTGGCCGAGCTCGGCACGCCCCTGCTGATCAACCAGCCGTCGTACTCGATGGTGAACCGCTGGCTGGAGCGCGACGGCCTGCTCGACACGCTGGAGCGCGTCGGCGCCGGGGCGATCGCGTTCAGCCCGCTGGCGCAGGGCCTGCTGACCGACCGGTACCTCGAGGGCATCCCCGCCGACTCGCGGATCGCCACCAGCGTCTTCCTCAACGAGGACGCACTGAACGAGACGACCATGGCGAAGGTGCGGGCGCTCGGCGCGATCGCCGCCGGCCGCGGCCAGTCGCTGGCCCAGCTCGCCCTGGCCTGGGCGCTGCGCGACCCGCGGATGACCAGCCTGATCATCGGGGCCAGCAGCGTGGCCCAGCTGGAGGCGAACGTGGCCGCCCTCGACAACCTGGACTTCGGCGACGACGAGCTGGCCGAGATCGACAAGTACGCCACCGAGTAGTGGCAGTGCGGCGGCGGCGGGCGGTGGGCTCGCCCCCACCCGCCGCCGCACCCGTTGCCCGGCGCGGCCCCGCCGCTCGGTCGTGGACCCGCTACCGCTGCTCGTGCCGGGAGAGCGCCGCCAACCCGTTCCCGTCGTGGTCCCCGGCCAGCGCGGCCGGGGTGGCCTCCCGGGCGATCCGGTCCATGGTGCGGGCCAGGTGCTCGCTGCCGTCGTCCAGGTGCCGGGCCGCCGCCTGCATGTGCGAGATCATCATCTCGCCGAAGATCCGCAACGCCTCCCGGGTGGCGGTGGTGTCGTCGAAGGTGGGACCGGCGGAGGCGCGGTAGTTCTGCACCGCCCGCTCGGCCTCCTGACGCGCCTCCTCGACCGCCGCCTGCATATAGCTCTCGTACTGCACCCGCGCGTACTCGGCCACCCGGCGGGCGTAGTCGTGGGCCTGCGCGATGATCTGCTCGGCCTCCCGCTGCGCCGCCGAGAGGAGGTTCACCTCCTTCGCGGCGGGCAGCTTCGCCTGCGGATTCGTGCTCGGCAGCACGCCGTGCCGGTGCAGCTCGACGTGGTCGTGCAGCCGCGCGTTCTCCGCCCGCAGGTCGGCGATCTGCGTGGCGAGCAGGTCCAGCTCGTCGGCGACCTGCATCCGGAACCGGTCCACGTCCTGGTGGTCGTAGCCCCGGCGGGCGAACGAGGCGCTGTCGAACTCCCAGCGCCGCACCCGGTCGGCGGTCAGCCGGATCTGTACCGCGCTGCCGGGTGCGCTGGCGTCGTACCTGCTGATCTGGCCTGCGCTCATTGCGCGCCTCCCTGTGCCTCGGGACGGGTGGACGGGTCCAACCCGCCGCCGGCGATCCGCCAGGTCGGGCCGTACCACTCCTGCCCGAACATCTCGTGGTGCAGCTGCGCCGGGTGGTAGCCGAGACGGCTCAGCGTGTTGACCGCCCCGTGCACCATCTCGTCGGAGCCGCACAGGTACACGTGCCGCGAACGCCAGTCGCCGTCGGCCAGCGCCCGGTCGATCACCTGGGCCGACTCCCCCGGCCGCGGCGACTCGTTGCCGGCCACGTACGTCACCCGCAGCCACGGGCAGGACGCGGCCAGCTTGTCGATGGCCTCGCTGTCGTAGAACTCCAGCCGGGAACGGGCACCCACGTACAGGTCGACCCGGCGCCGGCCGCCCTCCGCCGCGACCTGCTCCACCAGCGACTTGATCGGTGCCCAACCGGTGCCCTGGGCGAGCAGCAGCAGGTCGCCGCCCGCGGAGTGCTGCAACGACAGCTGCGAACCGACCGGGGAGGCCAGGTGCAGCTGGTCGCCGACGCTGGTGCCGTACACCAGCCGGGAGCTGACCGCACCACCCGGCGCGGCCCGTACGTGCAGCTCCAGCGTGCCGTCCATCCGGGGCGCGTTCGCCGGCGAGTAGTACCGCCAGGCCCGCGCGGCCGGATTGGAGACGCCGATCGACTGGCCGGGCGTGAACGGCAGCAGGTACTGCGGGCGCAGCGTCAGCACGGCGATGTCGAACGAGCGCCGCTCGTGACCGATGACCTCACCGACCCACCACGGCGGCGCCACGTTCTCCGCCGCCGCGGCCGCCTCGGTCATCACCTGGGCGACCAGCCCGTACGCCGCCGTCCAGTCCTGGGCCAGCTCCTCGGTCCACTGGTCGCCGAGGAAGTACTGCAGGGTGGCGAGCAGCGCCTCGCCGACGGCCGGATAGTGCTCCGCCCGTACCGCGAACTTGCGGTGGTCGGCGCCGAGGTGCTGCAGGAAGCCGACCAGCTGATCCACCTGGTCCACATTGGAGACAATGTGCCCCAGCGCGGTCACCAGCCGGTCCCGCTGGCCGGCCATGTTCGTCGGAAACATCTGCCGTACCTCGGGGTTGACGAGGAACAGCGTGGAGTAGAAGTAGAGCGGCACCTGGTCGCCGTGCGCGGCGACCAGGGCCCAACTCTGTTTGAGCCTGGCAGTGTCCACGATCAGGTCCGGTTGGCCACTACCTGGTCCTGGACCTGGGCGAGGACGGTCTGGACGTCGGCGAGGATGTCCGCCGGCACCCCGAGCCCGGCCAGGGTCGCGTGCAGGTGCCCGCCGACCTTGGCGTAGTGCTCGACCGGGATGTTGAGCGGCTGGTGCGCCTCGGCGAGCGGGCGACCGGTGTAGCCGTTCGGTCCACCCAGGACGGTGGTGAGCATCAGCACCTGGTGCCGGCGCAGCTGCTCCAGGTCGACCTTCTCGAAGTACCCGGTCAGGTCCGGGTCGGCCAACACCCGCTCGTAGAACTGGTCCACCGCGAGCTTGATCGCAGGCGAGCCACCGATGCGCTGGTAGTGCGACTGCCCGCTGTTCGCGGCGTCGTCCACGGCGGACGACTCGGCGCTACTCGAACCAGTTTCGGTCACTGTATTTCCTTCCGGCGTCGGGGGCGCGCGAGATGAGGCGCGAGGGGGGTGACGGCAGGTCGCCAGTCCGCAATCCGACAGTCAACGCAACCGCGTGTCGGACGATAGCGTGCGAACCCGATGATGTCAGCCCGCCCCGCCCCAAATAAGCCCAGGGGTCTCCAACCCCCGGACACCCGCCGTGACCAGGGGCGCACGCCACCACCAAGCGTTCCCGAACCGTCGCTCAGCGCGCCGCCGATCCCGCCGGCTCCGCCACCGAGTGTCCACTATCCGTCGCGCAACGCGTCGTCGACCCCCCGCTCCCGCGGACCGAGGAAGACCGGATCCCGACCGGTCACCACGTCGTACGCGGCCTTCACCGCGGCGAACCTCTCCCGCACGCTCGCCCGCAGCCAGGAAAACCGGTACCGGCTCACCGACTCGTCGCCGACACCCACCGCGTCGAGCCCCGCGTCACGGCACAACGCCACCGCCCGGTCGACGTGGAAGCTCTGCGTCACCACGATGAGCCGCCGCACCCCGAAGACCCGCAGCGCCCGCTGACACGAGTCGTACGTGTCGAAGCCCGCGTGGTCCTCGACGACCCGCTTCTCCGGCACACCTCGGGCGACCAGGTACCGGCGCATCGCGCCCGGCTCGTCGTACCGCCACTGACCGTGGTCGCCCGAGACGAGCACCGCCCGCGCCTTGCCGAGGTCCAGCAACCGCTTCGCCAGATCCAGCCGGGCCGCCAGGAACGGCGACGGTGTGCCGTCCGGATACACCTGCGCACCCAGCACCAGCACGACCGGGGCGGCGGGCACCCCGGCCACGCTGTACACGTGGTCGCGCGCCTCCCGGCGGATCCACAGCAGGCTGCCGGCGACCAGCAACCCGCAGACCAGTACGCCGGCCAGACCGACCCGGAACAGCCGGCGCAGCCACCGGCGGCGACGTCCGACACCGCCGGACGCGGCGGGTGACGGCTTCTCCGGTTCGGGCGACGATGCGAGGGACATGCCGCAATTCTGCGGTAACGGCCCAACCGACGTCGCACCCGCCGGCGCGTGGATCCGCGCGCCAGCGCGCCGGGCAGGCGTTCCGCGATGATTGGTGCGCCGGGTGATGCGGCCCGCGACCGGAGCCCGGCGCGCGGGATCAGCCGGCGCGCCGCCGGGCCCGGCGGGCCGCCAACTCGTCGCCGACCGCCTCCGGCGCCGCCACAGGCAGCTCGGCCGGCGGCGCACCGGCCGGCTCGGCCGGCAGATGCGACAACGAACCCTGGATCTCCTTGAACGCCCCGGCGATGGCGATGCCGAACACGCCCTGACCGCCCTGGAGCAGGTCCACGACCTCCTCCGGCGAACGGCACTCGTACACCGTGGTGCCGTCCGAGATCAGCGTGATGCCGGCCAGGTCACCGACCCCGCGCACCCGCAGCGTCTCGATCGCCTTGCGGATGTTCTGCAGCGAGACCCCGGCGTCCAACAGCCGCTTGACCACCTTCAACACGACCAGGTCGCGAAACGAGTAGAGCCGCTGGGTGCCGGAACCCGACGCGTCCCGGATGCTCGGCACCACCAGCGCGGTACGCGCCCAGTAGTCCAACTGCCGGTAGCTGATCCCCACCGCGTGACAGGCCGTCACCCCGCGGTATCCCACCGTGTCGGCGTCGTCCAGGAACCCGTCGCCCGGTTCCGCCGTTGCGGCTCGACGGTCATCTGACGGACCCGGCTCAGGGTCCTGCCGCTCGTGCATCCGACAACCTCCCCGCCAGTGCGGTGCCACGTCGTTTCTACCGACCGGCACCCCTCGACAAGGCAACCCTATAGCTCCGGAGAGGGCTTACCCGGCAGGATTTGCCGCGACACGCCGCCAGGCGAACCGCGGGACACGCCGCAACGGCCCGTACGGGCACGGCACCACCGACGAGAAAAGCCCGCCGGTGGGCCACCACGACCACGCCGGCGAGCTACCGCGAACCGTCAGCCCGCGAAGTCCTCCGGCCGAACCTGCTCCAGGAACTCCCGGAACTTCTCGACCTCGTCCTCCTGCTCGTCCGGAATCACGATGCCCGCCTCGCTGAGCACCTGCTCCGCACAACGGATCGGCGCACCGACCCGCAACGCCAACGCGATCGAATCGCTCGGCCGGGCCGAAATCCGCAACCCGTCACCGATCAACAGGTCCGCGTAGAAGACGTTCTCCTTCAACTCCGTGATCTCCACCGCCCGCAGCGGCGCCTCAAGCGCCGCCAGGATGTCCCGCAACAGATCGTGGGTCAGTGGCCGGGCGGGCTTGACGCCCTGCTGTTCGTAGGCGATCGCGGTGGCCTCCACCGCACCGATCCAGATCGGCAGGTAGCGATCACCCTCAACTTCCCTGAGCAGGACGATCGGCTGGTTACTGGGTAGCTCCACCCGAACCCCGACCACGCTCAGCTCGCGCACCGCCGCCTCCGTGTCGTTGTCTTCATGCCCCGTACCGCACCCCTTCCCTGCACGGTACACGGGCCGCGAGACAGTCGTCCCACGCGCGTTGCTCACATCCCGCGGGCACGGGATGGGTTTACCCCGCGAAGCCTACGGCACTCCCGCACCCGCAGATCTTTCCGGCGGAGCCCCGCGGGGCCGCTCAGCGGCCCCACCGTCGACTCAACGGCCCAGCGTCGACCGCAACCCCACCCGCATCAGCGCCGCGTGCAACTGCTGCGAGAGCCCGACCAGCTCCCGCGCGGTCTCCGCCGCCCGGGCCCGCGCCGCCGGATCGTTCTGCCGGGCCAACGGCGCGATCAGCTGCGCGAAGAGACCCACCTCACGATCCGCCGCGGTACGGAAACCACGCAGGTGCCGCGGCTCCAACCCGTACGCGGCCAGCCCCGCCACCGCCTGCGCGATGATCAGCGCCTCGCCGTCGTACCAGCCCGGCGGGCTGGACACGATCATCCCCAGCCGCTCCAGCTCGCCCAGCGTGCCCTCCGCCAGACCGGTACGCTCGACCAGCTCGGTCCGGCTCAACAGGGCGTCCGGCGCGGCGTCGTCCTCCCGGTCGGCGTCCCGCCCCGGCAGCTCCCCCTCCGGCCCGACCGCGACCAGGGCGGGCCGCTGCCGGGCCACCGGATCGTCCTCCCGGTCGAGCCGGGCCAGCTGGTCACGGATCACCCGCAGCGGCAGGTACTGATCCCGCTGGGCGGTCAGCACGAACCGCAACCGCGCCACGTCGTCCCAGCTGTACTTCCGGTAGCCGGCCGGTGTGCGCTGCGGCTCCACCAGCCCCTCGGCCTCCAGGAACCGCAGCTTGGAAATGGTCGTGTCGGGGAACTCCACCCGCAGATGCGCGAGCACCTCGCCGATACTCATCAACGGCTGGACCCCGGCGGCCGCAGAGGCCGCCGCCGCCGCGCGCTTGTTCACCCCCGGCCGGCCTCCTCCTCGGGTCGCGGCCCGGCGATGAACACCAGCCGGAACTTACCGATCTGCACCTCGTCGCCGTTGCTCAACGTCGCGGCCTCCACCCGCTCCCGGTTGACGTACGTGCCGTTGAGGCTGCCCACGTCCCGGACCGTGAAAGTACCGCCGTCGCGGTGGAATTCGGCGTGCCGGCGTGACACCGTCACGTCGTCGAGGAAGATGTCACTGTCGGGGTGACGCCCACTGGTGGTGACATCGTGGTCCAGCAGGAACCGGGCGCCGGCGTTCGGACCACGCCGGACGACGAGCAACGCCATACCGGGCGGCAACGAGCCGGACATCCGGCTCGGCACCACATCGGCGTCCGGCCCCTCCAGCACTTCGTCAAGCGAACCGAGATTCAGCGTCGATGTGACGTCGAGCGGGGGGAACTCGTCGTCTGGGCGCGTCATGGGACCACCTCACGGATCTGTTCGGTCGGCGTCGGGTAATGGCGGGTCTGGCCGCCGGGCATCGAACTCCCGGCGGCTGGCTCCCCGTGCCTGGGTAGGCATTTCCGCAACGCGTGACTATCGGATTCTCGGTCGACTGGGCGAGCCTAGCCAGCGCCGAAAAACAGGGCAACCGGACGCGCGGACACAACCGGTTCGGGCCCGACCGCGCTCAGCTCTGGGTCAGCTCGCGGTAGGCGTCGGCGGTGAGGAGCCCGGCCACCGAGTCCGGGTCGGCCGGAGCGATCTCCACGAGCCAACCCGACCCGTACGGGTCGGTGTTGATGATCTCCGGGGTGTCCCCGAGTTCGGCGTTGCGGGCCACCACCGTGCCCGAGACCGGCGCGTAGATCTCCGAGACGCTTTTGGTCGACTCGACCTCGCCGAACGACTCGCCCGCGGAGACCACCGCGCCCTCCTCGGGCAACTGGACGTAGACGATGTCGCCGAGCGCGTCCTGCGCGAAATGGGTGATGCCCACCCGCACCGGTCCGCTGCCGTCGCCGGCCACCCACTCATGCTCGGCGGTGTACCGCAGGTCCTCAGGAATCACCAGACACGCGTCCTTCATCGTCGCACTTCACCGGGTGCCGAACCGGCGGACCGGCCCGGCCCGCGCCCGGTCAAGAAACCGGGCGCGCGTGTTTCAAGTTCGTCGGCGCGTTGACGGCGACCACGTCGACCACCTCACGCTCCTGGACGATCACGTTACCGCCGTCCCCGTTGACCGACGCGACCACCCCACCGGGAATGTTCAACGCCGTACGCATCGTGGTCGGATCACCGATCACCGTGATCGTGTACGGTCCGATCAACCGCCGCCCGCTGACCGTGATGCCGTTCTCCGCGTCCAGGAAGTAGGTGGAGGCGATCACCCGTACCGTCGCCCCGCCCCGGTCACTGATCTGCATCGCCTCGGCCCCCGCGCCGCGCAGCTCCTGCACCGCGTCCAGCAACGTCGAGGCCCGGATCGGGCTGGCCGCCGCCGAGAACTGGATCGTCAGACCCGGACCACGGGCCGGCAGCGTACCGGCCAGGATGCCCAGCTCGTCCGCCCGCCGGGTCGCCTCGTCCAGCGCCGCCTGCCGACCCTCGGCACCCGAGGTCAGCTGCCGCTGGCTGTCCTCCAGCCCACCGATCTCCTGCCGCAGCCGGGACTCCTGCGACTCCAGGTCCGACAGGATCCGCACCAGGTCGTCCTGCCGCGTCGCCGCCAGCGTGGGATCCGCCGAACTGGTCTTGAGCTGCACCACCAGCGTGAAGCCCAGCAGGGCGAGCAGCACACCGATCATCCCGCCGGCACCGGTCAACCGCGGCCGGGTCAGCCCCAGCCGCACCCAGACACTCTCCTCCGCCGCCGACTCGGCCCGGCCGGACTCCGCCCCCGCCGCGCCGTCACCGGCGTCGTCACCCGCCGCCGCGTCCGGACGCCCGGTACCCCCGGCCGCCGCCGCGCCGGCCGCGCCGTCCCCGCCGGCACCCGCCGACGGGCGCTCCTGCGGCTCCTCGTCCTCGCCGAGATCCGTACGCTCGGTCGGATCGCTCCAGTCCAGCAGCTCGGTGCTCTCGTCCGCGCTGTCGGCCGCGGCGGCGCTGGCCGGCGGCTCCGCCACGGCCCCGCCCAGCGCACCGGGCTCGACCACCGCCGGGCCGACCCCGTCCGCCGGCGGCGCGTCCGGCCGCGGATCGGGCGGCACCGCCGGACCGGAAGCCTGCGCCGACGGCGTGGCCGCACCGGCCGACGGAGTCGCCGCAGACGGCCGTCCCAGGGGCCGCGTCGGCTCGTCGTCGCCCGGCCAGCCCGTCTCGGAATCCCTGCGTTCGTCAGTCATCGCCTCGAACCTACGCCCGGAAGAGGTGCCGGCGGATGGCCGCCACGTTGCCGAAGATACGAACACCGAGGACGACCACGACGCCGGTGGACAACTGCCCGCCGACCCCGAGCTGGTCCCCGAGATAGACGATGATGCCCGCCACCAGCACGTTGGAGATGAAGGACACCACGAACTGCTTGTCGTCGAAGATGCCGTCCAGCTTCGCGCGTACCCCACCGAACACCGCGTCCAACGCCGCCACCACGGCGATCGGCAGGTACGGCAGCAGCGCGGGCGGCACCGTCGGATCGAGCCACACGCCGAGCCCCACACCTACGATCAACGCGAGCACAGGGATCATCGGCCGCCTCCGGAGGATTGTCGGCCCGCACCGGACGGCTGCGGGCTGCTGGACCGCCCCGCGCCCGACGGCGAGCCGCTCGGCTGGGGCACGGGCTTCGCGTAGTTCAACTGGGGCGCGGCCGCGGCCGGCAGGGTCAGGTCGTCGACGCCGCGTACCCCGAAGGACATGCCGTGCTCGGACGCCACGCTCGTCAGCAGGCGGGCCGCCGCGCTGGCCCGGAACGCCTTCTCCATCCCGCCGGGACCGATCGCGGAAACCTCGTACGGGCCCGTGACCGGCCGGAAGTCCACCAGGATCGCCTCGCCGGCCGCCCGGATCGTCGAGGTCGCGGTGAGCCGCTGACCGTTGATCGAGATCGCCTCGGCGCCGCTGCTCCAGAGCGCGTTGGCGATGTTCTGCAGGTCGCTGTCGAGCACCCGCCCGAGGTTGTCGCCGCTGCGGGCCCCGGTCACCGCGTCCGCCTTGGCCGGCGCGTCGGCCACCCGCACCACCACCCCGTCGCCGCGGACCCGGCCGAGACCCGTGGCGGCCTCCAGATCCCGCAGCCGCGCGGCGTCGCTGCCGGTCAGCGCCGCGTCGCGCTGCTTGGCCACCTCAGCCCGCAACCGGTCGGCCTGGTGCGTCAGCTGGTCGGTCTCCGCCTCCCGCTGCTTGATCTGCGCCACCAGGCCGGCGCGTGCCTGGGCGCGGTTCGGCTCGTCCTCCATCGTCTGCCGGTACGCGATCGCCAGCAGGAACCCGAGCGCGAGCAGGGTGACCACGGTCACCGTCCGCAGCGCGTCGCGGCGCCAACCGGTCACCGCGGCCCCGCTGCGCCGCCGGGCGGCGGCATCCGCGTAGCCCGGGTCGAGCGGATTGCGGAACAGCTCGGTGAGGAAGTCGGGGGCGAACGTGCGGTCGCGCGCCGGCGCCCCGGGCGAGCGGGGAGCGGTCACGGCGCACCCGTCCGGGCCGCCCGGGCGAGACGGATCAGGTGGGCGGCCTCGACCAGGTAGAGCACCCCGGCCGCCCAGTAGAGCACCAACCCCCACCAGGCCAGGCTCCAGCCGATCGCCCCGGCCACCGCGCTGGCCCCCGGCACCGCGGCCGCCAGCAGCAGCGTCGGGAAGGCGGCGAGCAGGATGAAGGTGGCCGTCTTGCCCAGGTAGTGCACCGGCGGCGGGCCGTAGCCGTACCCGCGCAGCACCAGCAGCCGCAGCCCGAGCAGCAGCTCGCGGGCGAGCAGCGCCACCGTGAACTGCCACGGCACGACCTCGCGGATGGTGAGCGCGACCAGCGTGGCCAGGATGTAGAGCCGGTCGGCGAGCGGGTCGAGCAGCTCCCCGAGGCGGCTCACCTGCCGCAGCCGGCGGGCGACGTACCCGTCCACCCAGTCGCTGGTGCCGCCGACGGCCAGCACGATCACCGCGGCGACGTCCGCGCGCGGACCGAGCAGCAGGTAGAGGAAGAGCGGTACGCCCAGCAGGCGGGCGAAGCTGATCAGGTTCGGGATGGTGAGGACCCGGTGGCCCGGTTCCGCGGACCGGTCGACGGTGCCATCGGAGGGCTGGGCAGCTGCTTCCCGCGCCGGCCGACGCGACACCGAACCTCCCTCCGCGGCACGGTCCGGTACCCCGCCGCGCGGCAGCGGGCGGTCCGGAAACCGAGGCGCGCTCCGGCCGGTGGCCGAGGACCGCACTGGTCCCCCGGCGACGCCGGCTCATCGATGCGGCCCCCGGCGCTCGGCGCTCCAACACGCCCGGGGCTGCTGTATTGCGGAGCCACTATATCCGGCGCGAGGAGATCTCAAAGGACGTGGCGCGGCCGGTGTCGAGGTCGTGGTGGCCCAGGTACGGGTGAGCCTCCGCACAGCCCGTACAGCATCCTAGGACACTAGCTGGTTCGGGTGGCTCGGGCCGGGACGCGGTACCCCCGTCAGCCGCTCATGCTGGCCCGGCCGAAGAGCACCGCGTACCCGGAGGGCAGCTGGCTGAGCACGTCGTTGAGCTCGCCGCCGGTGACCGCCTCGGCGACCGTGGAGAGCACCGCGCTCGCGTCCCACTGGGCGGTCTGCTCGGTGGCGCCCGTGCCCGTGGCGATCCGGGCCAGGAACTCCTGTACGCCGAAGGGCACCGCCGGACCCGCCTGCTCGGTCAGCCACGCACCGGCCGGCAGCGGCAGCTGCGCCGCCAGGTCCTCGGCCTCGTCGAAGTTGAGCCGCTGCGCGAGCACCCCGAGCACCAGCCGCGTCACCCGCTCCGCCTCCTGCCGGTCCCCGTACTCGCCGCGCTCGCGCACCCGCGCCACGAACTCGTCGTACTTCATTGGCTGCACCTCCGTCGCGGCGCCGCGGTCACCCGGACCGTCGGCGCGGGCCAGGCCGGTCGAGAGGCGTTACCCGCGCGGCCGGCGATGATGCCTGCCGCGCCGGCACGGGCGCGACCGCTCCCCCGCCGGGCGCCGCCCCCGGCCCCGCCAGCGGCCGGGCTCACCAGGGCCGACCGGCCGCCGTCGCCGGGCCGACCAGCGCCCCGGTGCGGTCCAGGTGGGCCCGCGCCGCCTCGATCGCCTCCGGCGTGTCCGGGAAGAGCCGGCCGGCGGTACGCAGCCGCCCCAGCAGCCCGATCGCGTCGAGGGTCCGTTCCAGCCCTCGTGGCACGCCGGAGAGCAGCACGAGCATCCCCCGGTGTTCGAGCCGTTCGACCGCGTCCCGCAGCACCGTCGCGCCCGTACCGTCGACGGTGGAGACCCGCGACATGCGCAGGATGACCACCCGCACGTCGGCCACGTCGGCCAGTTCCAGCAGGAATCGGTGCGCCGCCGCGAAGAAGAGCGGCCCGTCGACGCGGTACGCCACGATGTGCTCGCGGAGCAGGGCCGCCTCCTCGGCCCGGTGGTCGCCGACGTCGAGCGGTACCTCCTCGAGCCGGGTCACGGACGCGATCCTCCTGATCGCCAGCGCGCCGGCCAGCACCAGCCCGATCCCGACGGCGACCACGAGGTCGAACGCGAGGGTGGCCAGGGCGGTGAGCGTCATGACGAGCGCGTCGGAGCGGGTCGAGCGGGCCAGCGCCGCCAGGGAGCCCACCTCGACCATGCGGACCGCGGTGGCCAGCAGGACCCCGGCCAGCGCGGCCAGGGGGACGTACGCCACCACCGGGGAGGCGACCAGCATGATCACCGCCAGCGCCGCCGCGTGGGTCAGGGCCGCGAGCCGCGAACGGGCGCCGGAGCGCACGTTGACGGCGGTACGGGCGATCGCCGCGGTCGCCGGCACGCCCCCGAAGAGCGGGGTGACCAGGTTCGCCACCCCCTGGCCGAAGAGTTCCCGGTCCGGGTCGTGGCGCTGGTTGACGGTCATTCCGTCGGCCACCGTCGCCGACAGCAGGCTCTCCAGCGCCGCGAGCGCGGCCACGGCCAGCGCGGACGTGAGCAGGGTCGGTACCGCACCGGGGTCGAGGAAGGCCAGGCTGGGCGCCGGCAGCGTGGTCGGCAGCTCGCCGACGGTGGCGACGTCGAGCGGCAGCACCCGGGCCGCCAGCGCGGCCAGGCCGACCGCGACCAGCGAGAACGGCACGGTGGGGCGCCACCGCGCGCCGGCCAGCAGCACCCCGGCGACCGCGACCGCCAGGCCCAGCGCGGGCCAGCGCGGCTGTCCGGCGAAGTCGGCCAGCGCCCGGCCGGCCACGACCACCACCTTCTCGCCCGGTGGGGTGGGCACGCCGAGCGCGGCCGGTACCTGCTGCAGGAAGATGACGGCGGCGATGCCCACGGTGAAGCCCTCGACCACCGGGACCGGCACGTAACGCACGTACCGGCCGGCCCGGGCGAACGCCAACGCGACCAGGACTACCCCGGCCAGCAGGCCGACGGTCAGCACGCCGCCGGGACCGTACCGCGCCACGATCGGTACCAGGACCACCGTCATCGCCCCGGTCGGGCCCGACACCTGCAGGTTCGACCCGCCGAAGAACGCGGCCAGGGCGCCGGCGACGATCGCGGTCGCGAGTCCGGCGGCGGCGCCCAGTCCGGACGCGACACCGAAGCCCAGGGCCAGCGGAAGGGCCACCACCGCCACGGTGAGCCCGGCGACGAGGTCCCGGCCGGGTTGCCGGCGCATCGCCGCGAGGTCCGCCCGGGTCGGCAGCACCCCGGTGATCCGGGCCAGGCAGGCACGCGGCACCGCGGCGACCCTCACCGGCGGGCCACGGCCGCAGCGTCGGCGCCGTCGCCCGGCTCGGACGCGCCCTCGACGGCGGCGTCACGCGACTCGCCCGGCTCGGGCGCGCCGTCCACGGCGTCGTCACGCAGCTCGTCGAGCAGTTCGGCCTGGCCGACGAGCATCTCGGTCAGGAACCGGCGCGCGGCCCGCATCAGGTCGGCCACGTCCGGCCCGGCCAGGGCGTAGACGACGGCCGAGCCCTCCCGCCGGGAGGTCACGATCCCGGCCCGACGCAGCACCGACAGCTGCTGGGAGAGGCTGGACGCCTCGATCTCCACGTCGGCGAGCAGATCGCGTACCGCCATCGGTCCGTCGCCGAGCAGTTCCAGCACCCGGATCCGGACCGGATGCCCGAGGGTACGGAAGAACTCGGCCTTGCGCTGGTACAGGGGTACGGGCACCGGGGCTCCCCGCCTTCACCAATCGACCAATTGAAGAGATCTTCATTTCATCATGTCCGCCACGGAGCCGGCCGGGGCCCCCGGCCGTACCATCCCGGAATGGATCTGGGACTGGACGGACGCGCCGTCGTCATCACCGGCGCCAGCCGAGGACTCGGCTGGTACGTCGCACGGCGGCTCGCCGCGGAGAACTGCGCCCTCGCCATCTGCGCCCGCGGCGCCGAACCGCTGCACGAGGCGGCGCGGCGGCTGCGCGACGAGTACGGCGTACCGGTGCACGCCGAGGCCGTCGACGTCACCGACCACGACCGGCTCACCGCCTTCGTCGAGCGCTCCGCCGAGACGCTGGGTGGGCTGCACGGGCTGGTGGTCAACGCGGGCGGCGGGCGGGGCGGGCTGCTGGACGCCTCCACCCCGCAGGACTGGGCGGCGGTCTTCGACGTGAACGTGGTGCACGCGGCGACGGCCGTCCGGGCGGCCGCACCCCACCTGGCGGGCGGCGGCTCCGCCGTACTGATCTCGTCGATCTCCGGCTGGAAGCCGGCGCCCAGCGCCCAGTACGCCGCCGCGAAGGCCGCGATGATCCACATGAGCGCTTCGCTGGCCCGGGAACTCGGCCCGCGCCGGATCCGGGTCAACGCCGTCTCGCCGGGCTCGCTGCTCATCCCCGGCGGCGGGTGGGATCGGTTCCGCGCGGAGCGCCCCGACGAGTACCAGCGCTTCCTGGCCGAGTTTCCGACCGGTGAACTCGTCGACCCCGACGACGTCGCGGCCGTCGTGGCGTTCCTCCTCTCCGCGCGCGCCCGCGCGGTCAGTGGCGCCAACATCCCCGTCGACGCGGCGCAGAACGCCCCGAGCGCGCTCGGGTACTGACGGGGCACGGCTACCTGCCCCCACCCGGGCTGACGCCAAAGGACGTGCGCACCGGCGGCCGGCCGTGGTACCGGCTCGGCGGTATCGGCCCGCGCGGGGCGCGGCGCTGGGCATAGTGGCGGGATGAGCACCCTCACCGACGCGCCCGTGGTCGTCGGGGTGGACGGCTCGCCGGCCGGGCTGCGGGCGGTACGGCTCGGCGCCGCCGAGGCCGCCCTGCGCCGGCGCCCGCTGCGGCTCGTGCACGCCTTCATCTGGAAGGTGCTCGGGGTCGCCGCCGGGCGGCCGGAGGGGGGCCGGCCCGACGAGGGGCTGCGGCCCCAGGCCGAGCGGATGCTGGACGAGGCGGTGGCGGTCGCGCGCGAGGCCGCGCCGGGGCTGCCGGTCGGCGGCGAGGTGCTCGACGGCGAGGCCGCCGCCGTGCTGCTGCGCGAGTCCACCCGCGCCACCATGATCGTGCTCGGCGACGGCGGGCTCGGCCGGTTCACCAGCCTGCTGGTCGAGTCGGTGGCGATCCAGGTGACGGCGAAGGCCGACTGTCCGGTGCTGGTGGCGCGCGGCGAGGAGCGGCCCGGTCCGGTGGTGGTGGGGGTCGACAGCTCACCGGTCTCCGAGCTGGCGGTCGACTTCGCCGCCCAGGAGGCGTCGTTGCGCGGCACGGAGCTGGTGACCGTGCACGCGTACACCCACCCGGAGTCGGTCGGGCCGGGCGACCTGCAACCGTTGGTGTACGACCCGCGCGCGCTGCGCGGCGACGAGGAGCGGCTGGTCGCCGAGGCGACCGCCGGGCTGGCCGACCGGTACCCGGACCTGGTGGTGCGCCACGAGGCGGTCCGGGGCCGGCCGGCACCGACGCTCGTCGACAGGTCCGGCGAGGCCGCGCTGGTGGTGGTCGGCGCGGTGGGCCGGGGCAGCGTCACGGGACTCCTGCTCGGTTCGGTGAGCCAGGCCCTGCTGCACCACGCCCGCTGCCCGCTGGCGATGGTGCACGGACTCCCCGAGGGCATGGCCTGACCCGGGGCGGGTAGTCGGCGGGTACGTGCACGGACCACGCTGGGAGGCCGAGATGCCACGTCCAAGGCCGGGCAGCCGCCCGTACGACACCGATCGCGCGCGGCTACGCAAGAACATCGAGAACTCGGGGCGCGCCGCCGACGCCGAGGCCAACGAGGCGGCCAACCGCCTGCTCCAGGAGGACCGGGGGCAGACCGGCGTGGTACGCGGCGAACGCGGCCTGGGCCCGAAGGGCGAACGCGGCCGGGGCGAGCGCCGATGAGCTGGCGGCCCAAGCCGGCGACCCGGCTCGGCGGGGCCCGGTCGCGCGCCGGGCACGCCGACCGGTCGTACGGGCACGACCTGTGCGACGCGCTCATCGCCGGGGCGGTCGGCACGGAGACGCTCAACGTGGCCACATACCTCGACATGGCCGTCCGCGGCCGTCCGTCGAGCAGTGCGCCGGAGGAGAGCGTACGGAAGATCACGGGAGTGTTGCACCTACGGCTCGGCCCCGAGGACCGGGCGGCGAACCGCCGCTCGGCCCTCGGGGCGCTGCTCGGCTACGGCGTCGGGGTGAGCGTGCCGGTCGTGCTCACGCTGCTGGTCGGGCCCCGGCGGGTGCCGCTGCCGGTCGCCGCCGGGCTGCTCGGCGCCGGGACGATGCTCGCAACGGACGCCGGGCTGGCCGCGTTGCGGGTGAGCGACCCGCGCAGTTGGAGCGGTGCCGACTGGCTCAGCGACGCGGTACCGCACCTCGCCTACGGCTTCGCCGCGGCCCTCACGCTGCGCCGGCTCGGCCTGATCCGGCGCATCTGGACCTGAGCGGGACCCCCGCCGCGGCGGCCCGGTCCGAAGATGAACGCGACTCGGGCGGGCCGTGCCGGAGTGTCCGGACCGGCGTCGACCGCGTGGCAGACCTGGCCGGCGGCGCGGCACCCGGTCCCGGGCGCGGCGCCGCCGGCAGGGATCGTTCGACTCACTCCTGGCGGGCCTCGCCCCGCTCGGCCGCCGGGCGCGGCGTCGGGCCGTACGGGGACAGCTGGTCCGGCGGTACGGGCCGGCCCTGCCCGCCCCGCGCACCCGGTCGGCGGTCGCTCGGGTCGGGTCCCTTGGCGTCCTGCACCAGCGGGTTCTTCTCGTTCCGGCGCATCTCCGGCTGCTGCACGTTGGGCATCGTGCTCTCCTTCCGCCCACGGACGCGCCGCCGCGGAACCGCGTCGGCGCGGTAGGTTCCGGTTACCCGCCGGGCCGGCGGCCATGCCGAGCGGCGTCCGCCGGTGCCGCGCCGGCTCCCAGCGGGGCGGATAAGTGCCGGCGGCGCGGGTATGGGCAGCGGATGGCCGACCAACGCGCACTGGTCAAAACCCTGCTGGACCGGCACGGACGGCTCTACGCCGAGGACGCCGGCATCCCGCTCGCGGACCGCCCGGCCCCGCTGTACCAGCTGCTGGTGCTCGCCACGCTGCTGAGCACCCGGATCCGGGCCGGCGTGGCGGTCGCCGCCGCCCGCGAACTCTTCCGGGCCGGTTTCCGTACGCCCCAGGGCATGGAGTCCGCGACCTGGCAGGAACGGGTCGACGCGCTCGGGCGGGGCCACTACCGGCGGTACGACGAGCGGACCGCGACGATGCTCGGCGCCGGGGCCCGGCTCTGCCTGGAGCGGTGGCGGGGCGACCTGCGGCGGCTGCACCAGGAGGCGGACGGCGACCGGTCCGCGCTGCGCCGGCTGCTCACCGAGTTTCCCGGGATCGGCCCGACCGGCACGGACATCTTCCTGCGCGAGGCGCAGGCGGTCTGGGGTGATCTGCGGCCGTTCACGGACCGCCGGATGCTGGCCGGGGCGCGCCGGCTCGGCCTGCCGGCCGCGGCGGAGAACCTCGCGGGGCTGGTGCCGGGCAAGGACTTTCCCCGGCTCGCCTCCGCGCTGGTGCGGGTCTCGCTGGGCGAGGAGTCCCCGGGCGAGCTGGCCCGGGCGGTCCGCGGCACGCGCTGAGCGCGCTGGCTCAGCTCGCCGGCTTGCCGGGTTTGGTGAGGAACCAGACAACGACGCCCGCGACCACCCCGAGCACCACGAGCGCGCTGGTCACGCCCCTGCCCTCGTTCGAGGTGGCACCGAAGTAGATCACCAGCACCGCCGTCGCGACGGCGAGGAAAGTTCGCAATTCCCTGTTCTTCACGCAAATACGCTAGGGCCGGACAGAGCCCCCCGTACGCCGATCCGGGTGGCGGTCCCCCGCCGGGCGGACCGCGCCGGTCGCGCCGTCCCGGGCGCGGGCATGGACGGCCTCCCCGGCGGGGCATGGACGACCTCCCGGCGGGAACGCGTACGGTCGCGGCGCGGTCCACCGCGTACGCCGCGCGGCGCCGGTCGTCGGGCCACCGGCCCGGCGGGGTCGTCCGGCACCGCGCCCGGACAGGTCGTCCGACACCGCCCGGGAGGAGAACGAGTCATGAGTGCCGAGGCCCCGCTCGCGGGCACGACGGTCGCCTTCCTCGCCACCGACGGCGTCGAGGAGGTCGAGTACCTCCAGCCGCGCGCCGCGGTCGAGCGGGCCGGCGGCCTGGTCGAGCTGGTCTCGACCAGGATGGAGCCGATCCGGTCGGTCAACGGCGACCTCACGCCGGCGGGCAGCTACGAGGTCGACCGCACCGTGGACCAGGCCGACCCGGACGGGTACGACGCGCTGGTGCTGCCCGGCGGGACGGTCAACCCGGACCGGCTGCGGATGGACGCGGACGCGATGCGCTTCGTCAACTCCTTCTTCCTCGACGAGAAGCCGGTCGCCGCGATCTGCCACGGACCGTGGTCGCTGGTGCAGACCGACGTCGTCCGGGGGCGGACGCTGACCTCGTACCCGAGCCTGCGCGCCGATGTCACCAACGCCGGCGGGACCTGGGTCGACGAGCCCGTGCACGTCGAGTCCGGGCTGGTCACCAGCCGGTCGCCGGCGGACCTGCCGGCGTTCTGCGCGAAGCTGGTGGAGCTGTTCGCCCAGGGCCGCGAGTCCGGCGGGATGTTGCCCGGCTGAGCCGGCGAGATGTTGCCCGGCTGAGCCGGCGAGATGCGGCCCGCCCGGGCCGGCCGGGAAAGATTCATGATCGCCGAAGGGGGCCGCCAGGGCCGGCACACATTCCGACGCGCCGACTCGTAAAGTCGCCCGGTGACCGAAATCCGGACGGCCGTCGACCTACAGCATCCCGCGGGTCGCGCCTGGCGCGCACTGACCGACCGGCGCCTGCTGCCCCAGTGGTTCGCCCCCACCGACCTGGAGCCCGAGATCGGTGCGCAGTTCCGGTTCGAACCGCTGGAACTGCCCGGGATACCGGGACCGATCGAGGGCGAGGTGACCGAGCTCGACGAGCCGCACCGGATCGTCATGCGCTGGTACGAGGGCGACGTCCAGAGCCTGGTCATCTACGACCTGCGCCCCCGGCCGGAGGGGTGCCAGCTGGTGCTGCGGGAGTACTGCGAGGACGGCGAGTGGCCGCCCGAGACGCGCGACCTGCGGGAGCAGACCTTCGAGGGGCTCCTCACCGGACGGTTGCCCGCCGTGCTGGACTGGCTCGCCTTCCGCGAGGTGGATCTCGCCGACGAGACACCGGCCGACGAGCCGACCACCGCCGAGATCGCGGCCGGACAGTCGCGGCGGCGGCGCCGGATCGCCGCGCTGGCCGCGGTCGGCGTGGTCCTGGTCGGCGGCGCGGCCGTGGCCGGCACCGTCTGGGGCGGCGGCGGATCCCCGCAGGCCACCTCGTCGGCCAGCGCGTCGGCGGAGGCGACCAGCGACGGCGGGGACGCCCCCGCCACCACCAGCGCCGCCCCGAGCCGCACGCCCCGCAGCCCGTCGCCGAGCGCCTCGCCCACCGCCTCGGCGACGCCCAAGCCGTCGAAGTCGGCGGCGGGCGCGCCGGCACGGGCGGTGCTCAGCGGCCGGTACGCCACCGTGGCCGACGAGCTGGCCGACTACACCGGCGAGGTCGTCATCAGCAACAGCGGTCGCGCCGCCGGAACCGGTTGGACCGTCACGATCACGCTGGCCGGCGGTGCGAAGCTGAAGGGGACCAGCGGAGCCAGCGGCCGGCAGGATGGCCGGACGGCGACCTTCAGCGGCGCCGCGGTCCCGGCCGGCGGCACGCTGCGCTTCACCTTCACCGTGGAGAGCGGGCTGCTCGGGGCCAAGCAGCCGCAGGGTTGCGCGGTCAACGGCCAGCGCTGCGCCGGGCTCTGACCCGACGCCGGACGCCGACCCGCCGGGCGGGAACCCGGTAACGGATCGGCCGGGCTGCTACCTCGGTGGCCGGTGTCGGCCGCGGCCGGCCCGGGGACACGGCCACCGGAAACGCGGAACCTCCGGCGGAGCTCCCGGTGTGGGAGTTCCGCCGGAGGTCCGGTGCCCGCGTCGCGGCCGATCGGTCAGTGCGCGAAGGCCGGGACCACCAGCTCCGCGGCGTCCTCGTCGCCGTCGAAGCCGCTCTCGCTGACCGTGCCGTCCTGCCGTCCGATGTTGACGAAAGTGAACGCGACCAACGCCGAGGCCAGCAGGATGCCGGCCGCCCACCAGATGGCGGTGGCGTACCCGTGCACGGCGGCCTGGTTGACCAGCCGCGGATCCCCGCCGTGGGCGGCGAGCCACGAGGTGGTGGCGCCGGCCGCGACGGTGTTCAGCAGCGCGGTACCGATCGAGCCGCCCACCTGCTGCGAGGTGTTCACCATCGCCGAGGCGACGCCCGCGTCCCGGGGCTGGACCCCGTACGTGGCGAGGCTCATCGCCGGCATGAAGGCGGTACCCATGCCGAGGCCGAGCAGGATCTGGCCGGGCAGGATCAGGCCGACGTAGGGGCTGTCGACCCGCAGCTGGGTGAGGACCAGCATGCCCGCCGCCGCGACGAGGAAGCCGGGACCCATCAGCAGCCGGGGCGCCACCCGGTTCATCAGCCGGGCGCCGATCTGCGTCGAACCGATGATCATGCCGCCGACCATGGGCAGGAACGACAGGCCGGTGACGACCGGGGTCCAGCCCTTGACGATCTGCAGGTAGAAGGTGAGGAAGAGGAACAGGCCGAACATGCCGATCACCGCGAGGCCGAGCGAGATGTAGACGCCGGCCCGGTTGCGCTCGGTGAGCACCCGCAGCGGCAGCAGCGGGTGGCTGGTGCGGGACTCCACCAGGACGAAGCCGGCGAGCAGCACCGCCGCGGCGGCGAACGAACCGAGGGTCCAGCCGGCGGTCCAGCCGTCGCTCTCGGCCCGGGTGAAGCCGTAGACCAGGGAGATCAGACCGGTCGTGGCGAGCACCACGCCGGGCACGTCGAGCGGGTTGCGGTTGCGCGAGCCCGCGGCGTCGCGGATGAACAGGTACGCGCCGGTCGCGGCGATCACCGCGAACGGGATGTTGACGTAGAGCGCCCAGCGCCAGTTGAGGTACTCGGTCAGCACGCCGCCGAGGATGAGGCCGACCGCGGCGCCACCGCCGGCGATCGCGCCGAAGACGCCGAACGCCCTGGCCCGCTCGCGGGCCTCGGTGAAGGTCACGGCCAGCAGCGACAGCGCGGCCGGCGCGAGCAACGCCCCGAAGACGCCCTGGAGGGCCCGGGCGCCGAGCAGCATGCCGGTGTTGACCGCGAGACCGCCGATGGCGGACGCGCCGGCGAAGCCGAGCAGGCCGATCGTGAAGATCCGCTTACGCCCGACGATGTCGGCCAGCCGGCCGCCGAAGAGCAGCAGGCCGCCGAAGGCCAGCGTGTAGGCGGTGATCACCCACTGCCGGTTGCCGTCGCTGATGCCCAGGTCCCGCTGGGCCGCGGGCAGGGCGATGTTCACGATGGTGCCGTCGAGGACCACCATCAACTGGGCCAGCGAGATGAAGAAGAGCGCCGTCCAGCGCCGTGGATTGGCTTCCACTGTCACAGACACAAGAAATCCCCGTACTAGGATATTTGACGAAAAATCGAACAATCGAGATACGGCGGTGGGCAGGGGACGCTGCTCACGGATGGTGGCGGTGCCGACCGGAGGGCGCGACCGGGCGCCGGCCCGGGACGGGGCCGGTGGAACCGTCGCTACGACCGGATGGAGGTCAGATGCTCCCGGGCGTCAGCTGTTCCTGGGCCGGCGCAGGCCGAGGAGTCGGCGGCCGGATTCGAGCATGTACCGGCGCAGCGTCTCGTCATCGAGGGCGCTGAGCGCGGGCTTGGTGATGGCGGCGGCGATCCCGCAGAGCGCCAGCTCGGCGTTGACCTGCCCGGCCGGGCCGGGATGGTGCGCGCAGAGCAGTTCGCGCGGTTGCTCCAGCAGGATGGCGCCGTCCGCCCGGCCGTCCAGCAGAGGTTTGACACAGGGTTCGGCGGCGATGAAGGCGATCAGCGCCCGGTGCCGGATCGCGAGGTCGACCCAACCGGTCAGCATCGCCTCCGCCCGCGCGCTCGGGGTGTGCAACGCCGCCGCCGCCGCGATCACCCTCCGGGCCTCCTCGAAGACCGGTTCGATCACCGCCGCGAGGATCTCGTCGCGGGTCTTGAAGTGGTGGTAGACCGCCGCCTTGGTGATGCCCAGCCGGTCCGCGATCATCTGCAACGAGGTGCCCGCGAAGCCGTGCCCGGTGAACAGCTCCAGCGCGACCCCCACCAGCCGGTCCCGGGTGTTGCCGGTGGTGGTCGACTCACCCGCCTGCATGGTGGTCACGCTGCCTCCTTCGCCGTTCACGCGACCACACTAACTTGCCGATCGGCAAGCCGCCAGCCTGCCGAACGGCTAGGAGCTGCCTGTCGTACGTTAGGTATCTCACTTGCCGATCGGCAAGGCTGATGCCTGTCGATCGGCAGGCTGCGCCCTGTCGATCGGCTAGGTGAAGGCTCGTCGATCGGCACGCGTCGCCCTGCCGGTCGGTCGGCAGCCGCTACCGGTAGAGCAGGTACGGCCTGCGGCGACGGTCGAAGGCGGCCAGCTCGTCGGACCAGGCGCCGACCACATCCGCCACCTCCGCGCCCGCGTCGATCATGGTGCGCAACCGCGGCGACCCGGTCAGCTTGTCGACCCAGTACGGCCGCGCGGCGTCCCAGCTGTCCATCCGCCAGGCGAAGGCCGGGTACCGGCGCGCCTCGACCAGCATCGCCACCGCGGTACGGATCGGGTCGTACCGGGCCGGGTCGACGACCTGTACCTCCACGCCGGCGCAGGCCTTGTCGAGCAGCTGCGGCTTCTGCCCGGCCGCCGTCGGCACGAAGTACGCCTCGCGGAAGCGCACCCCCGGCAGGTTCCGGGCCGCCAGCCGGTCGCACCAGTGGTAGTCGAAGTCGGTCGCGAGACCGCCGACGAGCTGGAACGGCCGGGTGGTTCCCCGTCCCTCGGTGATCGAGGCGACCCCCTCGAAGAGGCAGGTGCCGGGATAGGCGAGCGCGGTCTCCGGAGTCGGCATGTTCGGGCTCGGCAGCACCCAGGGCACGCCGGTGTCGGCCGCCAGCCGGTCCCGGCGCCAGTTGCGCAGCCCCACCACGTGCAGGTCCACGGGGCGGCCCGCCTCGGCCGGCACGAACTCGCCGTTGAAGAAGCGGGCCAGCTCGCCGACGGTCATGCCGTGCTGCTGGACGATCTCCTTCTTGCCGACGCCCGAGGTGTAGGCGGTGGTCATCATCGGCCCGTACGCCCGGCCGCCGATCGGGTTCGGCCGGTCGAGCACGACGTACCGGCGACCGAGCCGGGCGGCGGCCACCATCGAGTCGTACATGGTCCAGACGTAGGTGTAGAAGCGGGCGCCGACGTCCTGGATGTCGAAGACCACCGTGTCGACGCCGGCCCGGGTGATCAGGTCGGCCCACGTCTGCTGGGACGCTCCGTACGCGTCGTACACCGTGATGCCGGTGCGGGCGTCCACCCCCGTGCCCTCGCTGCCGCCGGCCTGCGCCGAACCCCGGAAGCCGTGCTCCGGCCCGAACGCCGCGACCAGCCGCACCCGTCCTGAGCCGTGCATCAGGTCGACCAGGTGCCGGTAGTCCGCGTCCACGCCGGTCGGGTTCGACAGCACCCCGACCCGCTGCCCCGCCAGCGCGGCGAAGTCCGACTCGACCAGCACGTCCAGCCCGGTACGGACCCGCCCGCCGCCGGCGCCCGGGCCACGGTGCTCGCCCGCGCCGTGCTCGCCCGCGCCACCGTCCTCGGCGGCTGCGGCCGGGCCGGCACCGGCGACGGTGGCGGTCGCGGCGGCGCCGAGGGCGGTCGCGGCGGCGGTACCGGTCAGGAACGTCCTGCGCTGCATGGCGTGCCTCCTCGAGGGTCACCCGGGCGGCGGCGCCGGGGAGCAGCGCGGCCGGCGGTCACCCCGGAAGTTACCTACGCCACATCGACCAGGTCAAGAAGGAAAGCTTCGCCGCCTGCGGCCGTCAGGCCTCCTCCAGGTCGTCCAGCTCGATGCTCTGCACCATCAGCCAGCGGGCCAGCGCCGGCATGCCGAACAGCCACAGCGGGGCCGACTCGGTGGTGCCGCTGGTCGCGTAGATGGCGAAGCGCAGGTCCGGCGCGCGGATGACCTCGATCCGCCAGCGGTGGTTCTTGTCCCGCCACACCGCCGCTGGGTCCATGCGGCCAGGCTAGTGTGCCGCCGCGCGGCGCCGGCCCGGTTTCCGGGAGCGCCACCCGGGCGCTCAGCCGCGCCGGACCACCACCCGCGCGTCGTCGGGCAGCCGCCGCGTCGCGCCGGTACGGTCCAGCAGCTCCAGCAGCGGCACGGCGACCCGGCGGGTGGTGTCGAGCGCCTGGCGGGCCTGGCTCATCGTGAACGGCTGCGGCAGCACCGCGAGCCGGCGCACCGCGTCGTGCGGCGCGTCGGGCAGCAGCACCACGTTGTCGGCGAGCCGCAGCAGCACGCCCGCGCGCACCGCCGCTCCGATCTCCCGGGGGCCGAGCGCGAGCTGCACCAGCCGCGCCGACTCGGGCGCGCGGAACGGATGCCGGGCCAGCTCGGCGCGGACCCGGTCGACCGCCCGTGCCACCGGCTCGGGCAGCTCCCCGACCGCGTCGGCCGGCCCGACCCGGCCGTCGCGGTGCACCAGCGGCGCGGCCACCAGCGCCTCGACCAGCGCCCGGTCCGACAGGCCGAGCAGCCGGCGCAGCGTCTCCACCGGCACCCCGGGTTCCAGCGGGTGGGTGGCGGTGTAGCGGGCGACCTCGGCCCCGAGCCGCCGGCCCAGCTCCCGCCAGTGCCCCGGGTCGGCGTACCAGTCCGCGACGACGGGACGGCCGGTGACCGGCACCCCCATCCGGTCCAGTTCGCCCCGGCGCGCCAGCCCGCGTCGCCGCAGCTCGGCGGCCTCGGCCGGCCGGCCGTCCAGTCCGGCCAGGACGGTGGCCCGCGCCCGCGCCGCGCCCCGGCCCGCCAGCGGGGGCGGTACGACGTCGAGCACCGTCACGCCGCCGGTCACGTACCGCCGGCCCGGATCGCGCAGCAGCCCCCGGTCCCCCACCCGCAGCGGCAGCGGGCGGGCCAGCCGCAGCCGCAGCGTGTCCCCGCCCAGCGGCCGGACCCGCACCGCCACCCCGGCCGAGCCGAGGTGCAGCGTCAACGTGGCCGGCAGGTCGGCGGCCCGGTCCCCGCTCAGCCGCACGTCGACCAGGTCGGTCGGTTGGAACCGGCCGGGGGTCAGCAGCGCGTCGCCCCGGCCGACCAGCTCGCGGGGCACCCCGCGCAGGTTCACCGCCACCCGGCAGACGCCCTCGACGCGTTCCGCGGCCCGGCCCAGCGACTGCACCGCCCGGACGCGTACCGTCCGGCCGGTCGAGCTGAGCTCCAGCTCGTCGCCCGTGGAGAGCCGCCCGCCGGGCAGCGTCCCGGTGACCACGGTGCCGCTGCCCCGTACCGTGAACGAGCGGTCCACCCAGAGCCGCACCGGCTGCCCGGCCGGCGGTACCGGCAGCCCGGCGGCCAGCCGGTCCAGGGCGGCCCGCAGCTCGGGCAGGCCCGCGCCGCTCACCGCGCTGACCGCCACCGCCTCGACGCCGGCCAGCGAGGTGCCGGCCAGCTCCTCCCGGGCCGCCGCCAGCACGGCGCCCGGGTCGGCGAGGTCGCAGCGGGTCACCACGAGCAGCCCGTGCCGCACGCCGAGGGCGTGCAGCGCCGCGAGGTGCTCGGCGGACTGCGGCATCCAGCCCTCGTCGGCGGCGACCACCAGCAGCGCGGCGGGCGCCGGACCGACCCCGGCGAGCATGTTCGGTACGAACCGCTCGTGGCCGGGCACGTCGACGAAGGCGACGACGCGACCGGAGGGCAGGCTCGTCCAGGCGAAGCCGAGGTCGATGGTCATGCCGCGGCGGCGCTCCTCGGCCCACCGGTCCGGTTCCATCCCGGTCAGCGCCCGGACCAGGGTGGACTTGCCGTGGTCGACGTGTCCGGCCGTCGCGACGACCTGCACCTCAGCCCCCCGCCCGGGCGGCGAGCGCGTCGGCGGTGGCCCGGATGGCGTCGCGCAGCGCCGCGTCCCGCTCGGCCGGCACGCAGCGCAGGTCCAGCAGCAGCCGGCCGCGCTCGACCCGGCCCAGCACGGGCGGGTCGGCCCGGCGCAGCGGCGCGGCGTACTCGGCCGGCAGGGCCAGCGCCCAGGAGTCCAGCTCCACCCCGGGCGCGCCCCCGCCGCCCACCACGGCCCGGGCGGCGACCACCTCGGCCTTGCCGCCGGCCCCGGCCGCCTCGTCGCGCAGCCGCTCGGCCCGCTCCCGCAGGGTCCGGGCGGGGGTACGCAGCGCGCGGCGGGTCGGCGTGTCCGGGTCCCGCAGGGTCGCCTCCAGCGCGGCCAGGGTGAGCTTGTCGACCCGTACCGCCCGGGCCAGCGGGTGCCGGCGCAGCCGCTCGACCAGTTCGGCCGCGCCGAGCAGCAGGCCGGACTGGGGCCCGCCGAGCAGCTTGTCGCCGCTGGCGGTCACCAGCGCCGCGCCGGCCCGCAGCGCGCTGGCCGCGTCCGGCTCGTCCGGCAGCAGCGGATCGGGGGCCAGCAGGCCGGAGCCGATGTCGACGACCACCGGTACGCCGAGCGTGGCGAGCTGGCGCACCGGCACGGCGGCGGTGAAGCCGCGTACCACGAAGTTCGACGGGTGCACCTTGAGCACGAAGGCGGTGGCCGGGCCGATCGCGGCGGCGTAGTCGGCCGGCGTGGTCCGGTTGGTGGTGCCCACCTCGCGCAGCCGCGCCCCGGTGCAGGCCAGCAGGTCCGGCAGGCGGAACCCGTCGCCGATCTCCACGAGCTCGCCGCGGCTGACCACGATCTCGCGGTCGGCGGCGAGCGCGGTCGCCGCGAGCGCCAGCGCGGCGGCGCCGTTGTTGACCACGTGCACGCCCTCCGCGTCCGGTACCGCCGCCGCCAGCGCCGCCAGCGCGGACCGGCCGCGCCGCGCCCGGCGGCCGGTACGCAGGTCCAGCTCCACGTCGGTGTGCCCGGCGGCGGCGACGACGGCCGCGACGGCGGCGGCCGACAGCGGCGCCCGCCCGAGGTTGGTGTGCAGTACCACGCCGGTGGCGTTGACGACCGGTCGGGGCGCGGCCGGCGCGTCGGGCAGGGCGGCGACGGCGGCGGCCGGTACCTCCTCGGGGTGGATCTCGCCGCGCCGGGCGCGTTCCTGCGCGAGCGTGACCAGCGCCTTCACCCTTGGCCGGCCCAGCTCGGCCACGGCGGCCCGCAGCCGCGGATCGGCGAGCACCGCGTCGGTACGGGGCACCCGGCGTCGCGGATCGGCCACGGTTTCCCCCATGCGCGCCACCTCTCCCGTTCGCCGCCGGGCGCGTCCCGTCCGGGGCGCTCGCCGCGTCCGGGGCGTACGCGCGGGACGTGGTCCCCGCCGACCGGCGGGGCCTGCTGGCGGAGGCGGACGGGAATCGAACCCGCCCGGCCCGGGTCCCGGGCCACACCGGTTTTGAAGACCGGGAGGGGCACCAGCCGCCTGAACGCCTCCACCGAGCACTTAACCACAGCGGATCTCCGTCGGGCGGCGAAAGCCGCACTCCGGGCAAGGTCCCCCCGAAGGGGTGCCCCGCCGGCGGTCAGCGCGGGCCGGCCGCGTCCTGGCCGCCCTTGCTGCGCTCGTCCGGGATCGGCGTGCTCTGGACGCCCTCGGGCGTGGTCGGCCGCGCCTGGCCGCGCAGGTAGAGGAACCAGTAGAAGCCGGCGACGAAGAGCCCGCCGCCGGCCAGGTTGCCGCAGAAGGCGAGGACGAGGTTACGCACGACGTTGCCGATGCCGATGCCCGAGACGTTGGCGAACATCGCCGCCGGAAGGAAGAACATGTTGGCGACCACGTGGTCGAAGCCGAGCGCCACGAACGCCATGATCGGGAAGAAGATCGCGAGGATCTTCCCCGCGATGTCCTCGGCCGCGTACGCCATCCAGACGGCGAGGCAGACCAGCCAGTTGCAGCCGACCGCGCGCAGGAAGATGGCGACGTCGGACTCGGTCACCGCCTTGCCCTCGGCGACGGCGGCGAGCTTGGCGAAGGTGAGCGCGCCCCCGGACCCGGCTGGGGAGTGCGCGGATCCGATCACGCCGGTCTTCACCGCGAACAGGTAGGCGACCAGCAGCGCGCCGATCAGGTTGCCGAGGGTCACGAGCACCAGGCTCAGCGCGACCCGCCCGCCCGTCGTCCGGCGCGAGGTCAGCGCGAGCGGCAGCAGCGCCATGTTCCCGGTGACCAGCTCGGAACCAGCGATGACGACGAGGATCAGACCGGTGGAGAAGACCGCCCCGAAGAAGAGGGTGGAGAGGTTCCCCCAGCTGCTGACCGGCATTCCGGCGGTGACGACGACGCCCAGCAGCCCGGCGAAGGCGATGTAGGCGCCGCCCAGGATCCCACCGGCGAGCATCCGCCCGGGCGAGAGGTTCGCCTTGACGACGCCGGCGTTGACCGCCGCCGTCGCGATCTGGTCAGGTGTCCTGAAGGCCATGGTTTCCCCCCTTGATGGTGTGACCCTGCTGTTGCTGAGCCGTCCGCTCGGGGGGCGTCGAGGAGTGTCGGCTCGGTCCTGGCCCGACGCGGGCCGTCCGCTCATCCGCCGGGCGCGGCCGGTCCCCCGGTCGGCGTCGCCGCCCGCCGGGCATGTCGCTCCCGCTGCGGTACGACCGTGTACTTCGGGTCCCGGGCGGAGACGAGACCGGCCTCGAAGACGCCGAACCGGACCGCCAGCGACGAGGCGACCAGGAGGGCGCCGGAGAGCGCGGAGACGACGCGGTTGCGGTGCCCGAGCAGCGCGCCGGCGGCACCGGCGGCCAGCAGGAACCGGCCCGCGCGCAGCAGCCGGCCGGCCCGGCCGGTCCGGTACGGTTCGCTGGTCAGCCCCATCCGCTCCAGCCGGTGGCCGCCGGCCATCTCCACGGCGGCACCGGCGAGCGCGAGCCGCCGGGCCGGGGCCGCCTCGCCGACCGGTACGCCCAGCAGGGCGGCGCCGGCGCTGGCCACCAGCGCGCTGCCGGCGAAGACGAACGGCAGCTGCGGGTACGCGTCGTGCCAGGACGGCACGGCCGTGTCGGCGAGGAGCACGCCGGTGTACGTGGCCAGCGCGGGCGCGAACGCCGCCGCGGTGTACCCGGCCACGTCGCCGCTGATCGGCAGGGCGCGGCGGAGCAGCCCGAGCGGTCCACGCCGGGGTAGCCAGGGCGCCAGTTCGGAGACCGCCGCCACCCCGGCGGCCGGGCCGAAGCCCACGAGGATCCAGGTCCCCATCGACATCGGCGAGGTCGGCTTCGCGACCCGGAGCATGTGGTGGAACCGCTGCGGCCGGCCCAGGTCGTTGATCAGGAAGTAGGTGCTCGCGCCGAGGGCGGCGAGCGAGGTCACCCGGGTGAAGGCGCGCAACCGGGGTGCGCCGGTGATCCGTGCCCCGGCCGCGAGCAGCGCGGACCCGGACGCGAGCCCGCCGCTGAACAGGTACGAGGGGATGTCCCGCTTCCACACCGGCGCCTTCAGGATCGGCCGGCCGTAGTACGAGGCGAAGTCGGCCGGCGGCACCACGATCCGGTCGCCCGAGCGGCCCGGCGCGCCGGCGGTACCGGACGCCACGGCGCGCCGGCTGGCGCCCGAGCCGTGCGGGACGCTCGCCTCGCTCGGCGCCGGCAGGTCCGGCATGCCGGAGCCGCCCACGCTGAGCCAGGGTCCGCTGCGGGCGCCCCGCTCCCGCTCCGGCCAGTCCTCGCGCGGGGCGGTCATCAGAGCGGCCCCGGCAGGAACGCGACGACCGCGGCCGTCGCCATGGCGAGCGCGGCGGCGCCGGCCCAGCGCCACATGCTGGGCAGGTCCCGGGTGGTCACCACCGGATCGGGCGGCAGACCGTACACCTCCGGGTCGTCGAGCAGCAGGAAGAAGGCGCCGTCGCCGCCGACCCCGTCGTCCGGGTCGTGGCCGTAGAGCCGCGCCTCGGTGACGCCGGCCGCGTGCAGCTGCTCGACCCGCGCGGCGGCCCGCTGGCGCAGGTGCTCCAGCTGGCCGTACTGGATCGACTCGGTCGGGCAGGCCTGGGCGCAGGCGGGGGTCCGGCCGGCGCCGATCCGGTCGTAGCAGAGGGTGCACTTCCAGGCGCGCCCGTCGCCGCGGCGCTGGTCGATCACGCCGTACGGGCAGGCCGGGATGCAGTAGCCGCAGCCGTTGCAGATGTCCTCCTGCACCACCACCGTGCCGAACTCGGTGCGGAACAGCGAGCCGGTCGGGCAGACGTCCAGGCAGGCGGCGTGGGTGCAGTGCTTGCAGACGTCCGACATCATGAGCCAGCGCAGTTCGCCGCGCTCCTCGGGGCCGCGCTGGCCGGGCAGCGAGGCCGAGGGCATGCCGAGGAACTCCGGCCCGCCGGCCATGCGGGCCGCGGCTCCCGGCTCCGTCGACGTCGGCAGGCCCGGCTTGGTGCCGGTGTCCGCGCGGGTGATCGCGCCGATCTCGGCGGTCACCGGGCTCACCGGCGGCCCGGTCGGGCTCTGGGCGTACGGCGCCTCGTGCGCCCCCGTACGGCGGGGCTGCTCGACGAAGGCGACGTGCCGCCACGAGTTGGCGGTCAGCGCGCCGGTGTTGTCGTACGACATGCCGAGCAGGTCGTAGCCGGACTCCGGCACCAGGTTCCACTCCTTGCAGGCCACCTCGCAGGCCTTGCAGCCGATGCAGACGCTGGTGTCGGTGAAGAACCCCATGCGTGGCGGCGGTTCGACGTAGCCGGCGTCGGTCGCCGGGTCGACCGGCCCGGCCAGCTTCTCGTGCGCGGTGCTCACCCCTGCCCCTCTCCTGTCCCGTCGCCGCCCGTGCCGCCGGCCTCCCCGGCGGTCCCGGACTCCGGGCTCGGCCCGCCCGCGGCGCGGGCGGACTCCGCGGTGTCGGTGGTCACGACCCGCTGGTGGTAGTTGTCGGCGATGCCGGCCCGGCGGCGGTAGTCGGCCACGTACTCCAGCAGCGCCGCGCCGATCGGGCGGCGGCCGGCCCGGACGTCGCAGGTGCCCACCTTGCTCTCCTGGATCAGTACGTTCGGGTCGAGGACGATGCCGAACAGGTCGTTCGCCGAACCGCCCCGGGTCAGCCCCTGGTAGCCCCAGTGGTACGGCAGCCAGATCTGGTGGATCACCCGGTCCTCGATGCGCAGCGGCGCCACCCGGTCGGTGACCAGCACCTTCGCGTCGATCGCCGAGCGGGAGGTGACGACGTGCGCCCAGCCGAGGTGGCTGAGCCCGCGTTCCCGGGCCAGCTCGGGCGAAACCTCCATGAACATCTCCGGCTGCAGCTCCGCCAGGTGGCGCACGTTGCGGCTCATCCCGCCGGCCGTGTGGTGCTCGGTGAGCCGGGCGATGGTGAAGATGTACGGGAAGACCTCGGTGTGCGGGTGCGGCGGACTGGGGTTCATCGGGTTGTCCGGCCGGTCGTAGATCTTGCGAGCCGGGTTGGCCTGCTGGCCGTAGAGCGGGTTGCGCACCGGCGACTCGGCGGGCTCGTAGTGGGTGGGCAGCGGCCCGTCCACGCCGCCGGCCGGCGCGTAGAGCCAGCCCTTGCCGTCGCCCTGCATGATGAACGGGTCGTCGCCGGCGAGCGCCTCGACGCCGCTGGCGCCCTCCGGCGGCCGGTAGTCCGGCGGCTTGGTCGGCTCGAAGTCGGGCACGTCGTGCCCGGTCCACCGGCCCGCCTCGGCGTCCCACCAGACGTACGCCTTGCGCTCGCTCCAGGGCCGGCCCTGCGGGTCGGCGGAGGCGCGGTTGTAGAGCAGCCGCCGGTCGGCCGGCCAGGCCCAGCCCCACTCTCCGGCCACCCAGTTCTGCTCCCGGCCCGGCTTGCGGCGGGCCGCCTGGTTCACCCCGTCCTTGTAGACCCCGCAGTAGATCCAGCAGCCGCCGGTGGTCGACCCGTCGTCCTTCATCTCGGCGTACGACGACAGCGGCCGGCCGGTCGCCCACTCGTACCCGTTGATCTCGCGGAGCACCGCCTCGGCGCTCGGCTCGGCGTTCGGGCCGTGGGTCGGGTAGTCCCACTTCAGCTCGAGGATCGCGCGGTCGCGGGGCAGCCGGGACGAGGAGAGCCGGTCCCGCAGGATCCGCCCGAGGTGGTAGAAGAACCACAGCTCGGAGCGGGCGTCGCCGGGTGGTTCGACGGCCTTCTCCCGCCACTGCAGCAGCCGCTGGGTCTGGGTGAAGGTGCCCTCCTTCTCCACGTGCGAGGCGGCGGGCAGGAAGAAGACCTCGGTACGGCACTCCTCCGGCACGATCTCGCCGGTCTCGATCTCCGGGCTGTTCTGCCAGAACGTCGCGCTCTCGATCAGGAACAGGTCCCGGACCACCAGGAAGTCGAGGTTGGCCAGGCCGAGCCGCTGGGCCCGGGCGTGCGCCGAGCCGACCGCCGGGTTCTGCCCGAGCAGGAAGTAGCCCTTCACCTTGCCGTCGATCATGTTGAGCACGGTCTGGTAGGTGCCGTGGTCGCCGGTCATCCGCGGCATGTGGCCGTAGCAGAAGTCGTTCTCCGGGGTCGCCGAG
The DNA here is from genome assembly GCF_040676675.1 of Micromonospora sp. NPDC049559. NCBI lineage: Bacteria > Bacillati > Actinomycetota > Actinomycetes > Micromonosporales > Micromonosporaceae > Micromonospora > Micromonospora sp. NPDC049559. The sequence goes on from NZ_JBFAPK010000004.1 coordinate 334,705, forward strand.
TCGCCCCAGTACGACTTCAGCAGGCTCACCGCGTACGAGCGGGCGTTGTTCCAGAACCCCTTCTGGCCCGGGTGCCGGATGCTGTCCACCCACTTCTCGAAGGTGTCGTGGTTGGCGTGGTGCGGCATCGGCAGGTAGCCCGGCAACAGGTTGAACAGCGTCGGTACGTCGGTGGAGCCCTGGATGCTGGCGTGCCCGCGCAGCGCGATGATGCCCCCGCCCGGGCGGCCCACGTTGCCCAGCAGCAGCTGGATGATCGCGCCGGTACGGATGTACTGGACGCCGACGGTGTGCTGCGTCCAGCCCACCGAGTAGACCAGCGCGGTGGTGCGCTCCCGGCCGGAGTTCTCCGTCCAGGCCCGGGCCACCTCCTCGAACTTCTCCCGGGGGATGCCGCAGACCCGCTCGACCATCTCCGGCGTGTAGCGGGCGTAGTGCCGCTTGAGGATCTGGTACACGCAGCGCGGGTGTCGCAGCGTCTCGTCCCGCATCACGTCCGGGCCCACCGGCGGGCCGTGCGACTCGTGCCGCAGCCCGGCGGCGGTGTCCCGCTCGGTCCCGGTGTCGTGCGAGCCGCCGTCGCGCTCGGAGCCCCGGTACTGCCAGCTGGAGGTCTCGTAGCTGGCCGTGTCCGGGTCGTAGCCGGAGAAGAGCCCGTCGAGTTCCTCGGTGTCGCGGTACTCGTCGCTGACGATCGTCGCCGCGTTGGTGTAGGCGACCACGTACTCGCGGAAGTCGAGCTCGTTCTCCAGGATGTAGTTGACGATCCCGCCGAGGAACGCGATGTCGGTACCGGCCCGGATCGGCACGTACACGTCGGCCATCGCGCTGGTACGGGTGAACCGCGGGTCGACGTGGATGAGCTTGGCCCCGCGCGCCTTCGCCTCCATCACCCACTGGAAGCCGACCGGGTGCGCCTCGGCCATGTTCGAGCCCTCAATGATGACGCAGTCGGAGTTCGCGAGGTCCTGCTGGAACCCCGTGGCGCCACCGCGACCCAGGCTGACCCCCAGACCGGGGACCGTGGCGGAGTGTCAAATCCGCGCCTGGTTCTCGATCTGCAGCGCGCCGATCGCGGTGAACAGCTTCTTGATGAGGTAGTTCTCCTCGTTGTCCAGCGTCGCCCCGCCGAGACTGGCGATGCCGAGCGTGCGGTTCAACGGCCGGCCCTCGTCGTCGACGGCCTCCCAGGTCTCCTCGCGCGCCCTGAGCACCCGGTCGGCGATCATCTCCATCGCCGTGGGCAGGTCGAGCTCCTCCCAGGCGGTGCCGTACGGCCGCCGGTAGAGCACCTTCTGCTGGCGCAGGTCGCTGCCGACCAGCCCGTTGCTCGCCGCGCCCTTCGGGCAGAGCCGGCCGCGTGAGATCGGGCTGTCCGGGTCGCCCTCGATCTGGGTGACGCGCCCGTCGGAGACGTACACCCGCTGGCCGCAGCCGACGGCGCAGTAGGGGCAGACCGAGCGGGCGACCCGGTCGGCGGTGTCGGTGCGCGGCGTCAGCTCCTCCGACCGGGCGGACTTCGCGGCGGCGCCGCGGCCGAGCGGGTCGGTGCCGCTGAGCTGGCGGTAGACCGGCCAGCCCGAGATCCAGGTACGGACCCCCATGGCGCACCCCCTCGACCCGGTACCGATCCGACTTACCCGACGATAGTGGCGTACGGGACGATCCGCAGCCGGAGCGCGCACCCGGCCGGATGAACGGCCGCGGCGGCGGGGCGGATGGACGGCGGCGGGGTGCCCGCCGACGTTTAGCGGCGCCGTTTCCGGCAATGGTGCGGCATGGGTGACCGGGCGCCGGCCACGCGGGTGAACCACACCCGGATCTACCGGGACGGTGCCCTGGTGGAGGACGGCTTCCCGGCGGGCGAGCTGCACGCGAGGCTCTCCGCCGACGAGCGCAACGTCGGGTGGCTGGACCTGTGCCGGCCGAACCCGGAGGAGCTCAGCCTGCTCGCCGACCAGTTCGGGCTGCACCCACTGGCGGTCGAGGACATCCTCCAGCAGGCGCAGCGCGCCAAGCTGGACCACTACGACACGCACCTGTTCCTGAACACCTACGTGGCCCTGCTCGGCACGGCCGACCGGCTCTCCACCGGCGAGGTCTCCGCCTTCATCACCGACCGGCTGCTCGTCACCGTCCGCTACGACGACCAGTTCGACGTCGTCGACCTGATGCGCCGCTGGGACGAGAGCGCCGAACTGGCGAGGAACGGCGTGTCGTACCTGCTCTACGGGCTGCTCGACGCCCTCATCGACGGCCACTTCGAGGCGGTGCAGCGGCTCGACTCGGCGCTGGAGAAGTTGCAGGACGACATGTTCCAGGGGCGGGACCTCCCCCGCAACAACATCCAGCGCCGGGTCTTCCTCGCCCGGCGGGACCTGGTCCGGCTGCGGCAAATCGCGCTGCCGATGCGCGAGGTGGTCAACGCGGTCCTGCGGCCCACGGTGCACCTGGTCACCACCGAGATGATCCCCTACTACCAGGACGTCTACGACCACGTGATCCGGGTGATCGAGTGGACCGAGTCGCTGCGCGACCTCAACACCACGATGCTCGAGACCAACCTGATGTTGCAGAACAACCAGATGAACGCGGTGGTCAAGCAGGTCACCGGCTGGGCGGCGGTGATCGCCGTACCGACCGCCGTGACCGGCTTCTTCGGCCAGAACCTGAACTTCCCCTGGCGGCACACGCCCATGGAGTTCTACATCTCGGTCGCGGTCACCCTCGGCCTGGCCCTGCTGATGTACGTCATCTTCCGGGTGAAGAAGTGGCTGTGAGCGGCGGCCCGTAACCGTACCGCCGTCAGGGGCCGACCCAGGGCGGCGGCGTCCCGGGCGGGATCACCCGGTCCGGGTGATGCGGGCCCACCCGGACCCGACCGACCATGCGCTCAGCGAGGAGGTGCGATGGCGGATCCCACCAACGATTTCTTCAGCCGGCTGCCCCGGGGCGACCACCCGTTCCTGCCCGACAAGTACAGCGGGACGCTCCGTGTCGACCTGCGCGTCGACCACCGGACCGAGCACTGGTACCTCACGGTGCTCGACAACGACGTACAGGTCTCGCGGCGCAGCAACCAGGCGGACGCCATCCTCCAGACCGACAAGGCGCTCTTCGACGAGCTGGTCAGCGGCCGGCGGGCGGTGAAGGCGGCCCTGCTCCGCGGCGCGATCACGGTCGAGGGTGACCTGCGGATGCTCAACGCGTTCCGGTACCTGCTACCGGGAACGGGCCTGTCCCGGACCCGCGAGGTGCGCGAACGCGGCCGGCGCCTCGCCGGCGAGGCGCAGCCCTGACCCGGACACCGGTGCAGCGAGGAGAGTCATGACGGACGGCTTCGTCAGCATTCTGGACGGGAACACCTTCGTCGTCAGCGACGGTCGGGGCGACATCCGGCCGACCGAGGGCATGCCGACCGGGCTGTTCAGCTTCGACACCCGGTTCGTCAGCACCTGGACGCTCACCCTCAACGGCGAGCGGCTCAGCCCGCTCTCGGTGGACGACATGCAGTTCTTCGAGACCCGCTTCTTCCTCGTACCGGGCGCCGCCACCCACTACGTCAACGCGAAGATCTCGGTCATCCGGCACCGCTGGGTCGGCGCGAGCTTCAACGAGGAGGTGACCGTACTCAACCACGGCGAGCGGCCGGCGGAGATCCGGGTACGGCTGGAGATCGGCGCCGACTTCGCCGACCTGGCGGTCATCAACGAGCCGCAGCAGAAGAAGACGGGACGGCTGCGGCACGAGATCACGGAGAACAGCCTCCGGCTGATCTACGAGCGGGAGACGTACCACCGGGCGACCGTCGTCTCGACCACCTCGCCCGCGAGCATCGACCCGAACGGCATGACCTTCGACGTCGTCATCGAACCGCAGGGCAGCTGGGGGACCAGCCTGCACGTGGAGTCGATGATGCTGGGCTCGCGCCACCAGGACCTGCGGCTGACCATCGACCCGATGCAGGGGCGCGACCGGCGGCGGATGCGGCAGGAGCTGCGCGAGTGGCTCGACCGGGCGCCGCGGCTCTCCGGCAGCTCCGACCAGCTGGACCGCACCTACCAGCGCAGCCTGGTGGACCTGGCCGCGTTGCGCTACCGGGAACTGACCTCCACCTTCCGGGTACCGGTGGCCGGGCTGCCGTGGTCGGCGACGCTCTTCGGCCGGGACAGCATCCTGACCGCGTTGCAGGCGCTGCCGTTCACCCCGGAGCTGGCCCCGGAGACGCTGCGCTTCCTCGGTGCCCTGCAGGGCACCCGGATCGACGACTTCCGCGAGGAGGAGCCGGGACGCATCCCGCACGAGGTGCGTTACGGCGAGTCGGCCGCCTTCGAGGAGCTGCCGCACGCCCCGTACTTCGGGTCGGTGGACGCCACCCCGCTGTTCGTGGTGCTGCTCGACGAGTACGAGCGCTGGAGCGGCGACGTCGACCTGGTCCGGGAGCTGGAGCACGAGACGCGGGCGGCACTGACCTGGCTGGACGAGTACGCCGACCTGATGGGCAACGGCTACGTCTGGTACGAGCGCCGCAACACCCGCAGTGGCCGGGAGAACCAGTGCTGGAAGGACTCCTGGGACGCGATCAGCTACCCGGACGGGCGGCTCCCCTCCTTTCCCCGGGCCACCTGCGAGGTGCAGGGGTACGCCTACGACGCGAAGTTGCGCGGGGCGCGGCTGGCGCGCCTGGTCTGGAACGACCCGGCGCTGGCCGACCGGCTGGAGCGCGAGGCGGCCGAGCTGAAGGAGCGGTTCAACCGGGACTTCTGGGTGGCCGACGGCGAGTTCTACGCGCTGGCGCTGGACGGCGACGGCCGGCAGGTGGACACCCTCTCCTCGAACATCGGCCACCTGCTCTGGAGCGGTATCGTCCCGCCCGAGCGGGCCGGCAAGATCGCCGAGCACCTGGTCGGGGCACGGCTCTTCTCCGGCTGGGGCGTGCGTACGCTGACCGAGGGTTCGGCCCGGTACAACCCGATCGGCTACCACGTCGGCACGGTCTGGCCGTTCGACAACTCGTTCATCGCCTGGGGGCTGCGCCGGTACGGCTTCGCGGAGGAGGCCGCCACCATCGCCGAGAGCATGATCGAGGCGGCCCAGTACTTCCACGGCCGGCTGCCCTCGCACTTCTGCGGCTACGACCGGGCGCTCACCAAGTACCCGGTGCGGTACCCGGGCGCCGGCAGCCCGCAGGCGTTCTCGGCCGGCGCGCCGCTGTTGCTGCTGCGCACGATGCTCGGTCTGGAACCGCACGAGGGGCACCTCGCGGTCGAGCCCGCCCTGCCGGAGGGGCTGGGCCGGGTCGAGCTGCTCGACATCCCCGGCCGCTGGGGCCGGCAGGACGCCTTCGCCCGGGGCCGGGTCGAGGTGCGTTGACGGGTGCACGACCGGTAGCGGGTCGAGGTGCGTGCACGGATCGAGCGCCGGCGGCGGGTCGCGGTGCCCTTACGGACCGACGACCGGTGGCGGGTCGCGGTGGCGTGACGGATTAACGGCTGGTGGCGGCGTCCTTTCGGGCCGTCGCCGAGCTGGCGTGCGGGCAGGCGGGTCGTTAAGGTGCGCCTCAGCGCCCACGAGGCGCACCGACCGTCAAGGAAAGGCCCGTAATGACCCACTCCTCCGGCCCGTCGCGGCGCCAAATCCTGGCCGCCGCCGCGGCGGCCGCGGCCGCGCCGCTGGTGGCCGCCGCACCGGCGCAGGCGCACCGGCCGTCCACGCCGAAGACCTACGACCTCACCGTCCTCGGCACGTCGGACACCCACGGCAACGTCTACAACTGGGACTACTACCGGGACGCCGAGTACGACGACAGCGCGCACAACGACGTCGGCGTGGCGAAGCTGGCCACCCTGGTCAACCAGGTGCGGGCCGAGCGGCGGCACAAGGCCACCCTGGTGCTCGACGCGGGCGACACGATCCAGGGCACCCCGCTGGCCACGTACTACGCCAAGCAGGAGCCGATCACCTCGACGGGCGAGAAGCACCCGATGGCGCGGGCCATGAACGTCATCGACTACGACGCCGTCACGCTCGGCAACCACGAGTTCAACTACGGCCTGCCGCTGCTGAACCTCTGGATCCGCCAGCTCGGCTTCCCGGCCCTGGCCGCCAACGCGGTCGACGCGCGCACCGGCAGGCCGGCCTTCGAGCCGTACGTCATCAAGAAGGTCTCACTCGGGCCCGGCGCGCCGACGCTGCGGGTCGGCATCCTCGGCCTGACCAACCCCGGCGTGGCGATCTGGGACAAGGGCAATGTCGAGGGCAAGCTGCGCTTCGACGACATGATCGCCACGGCGGCGCGGTACGTTCCGCTGATGCGCGCCCGCGGCGCCGACGTCGTCCTGCTCTCCGCGCACGGCGGCGACAGCGGCACCTCCAGCTACGGCCCGGAGGTGCCGAACGAGAACCCGTCCGCGCTGATCGCCCAGCAGGTGCCGGGCATCGACGCGATCCTCTTCGGACACGCCCACAACGAGGTCGTGCAGCGCTTCGTCACCTGCGAGCCGACCGGCGAGCAGGTGCTCCTCTCCGAGCCCTCCAAGTGGGGGCAGCGGCTGACCCGGATGGACTTCACCCTGGTCCGGGAGCACGGCCGCTGGCGGATCACCGGCAAGCGGGCCACGATGCTCAACACCAACACCGTGGTCGAGGACCCCGCGGTGCTGGCGGCGGTACGGGCCCAGCACAACAAGACGGTCGCCTACATCAACCAGGTGGTGGCGACCTCCGTGACGGAGCTGTCGGCGGCCGAGTCGCGCTACCGCGACACGCCGATCCTCGACTACATCAACAAGGTGCAGACCGACACCGTGACGGCCGCGCTCGCCGGCACCCAGTACGCCGCCCTGCCGGTGCTGTCGATCGCGGCGCCGTTCAGCCGTACCGCGGTCTTCCCGGCCGGCGACGTCAAGATCAAGGACGTGGCGGGCCTTTACATCTACGACAACACCCTTGAGGCGGTCACCATCAGCGGGGCCGAGGTCCGGGCGTACCTGGAGTACTCGGCCAAGTACTTCCGCACCTTCGCGCCGGGCGTGGCGGTCGACCCGGAGCAGGTCAACGACCCGACCGTGCCGGACTACAACTACGACACCATCTCGGGCGTGGACTACGACATCGACATCAGCAAGCCGGTCGGGCAGCGCATCACCCGGCTGGTCCACCCGGGTACGGACCGGCCGGTGGCCGACACCGACCAGTTCGTGATCGCGGTGAACAACTACCGGCGCAGCGGCGGCGGCGCGTTCCCCGGGATCGTGAAGACCCAGGTCTACAACGAGCAGAAGGAGATCCGCCAGCTGCTCATCGACTGGGCGCAGGCCAAGGGCCGGATCGACCCGGCGGACTTCTACCAGCCGAACTGGCAGCTGGTCCGCGAGGGCGTACCCGTCTTCGCCTGACGGACCCGCCGACCGGCCGGTACCGCCGCCACCACCGTGGCCCGGCGGTACCGGCCGTTCGCTTCCGGCCCGAGGTCGCGCCAGCGGGTTCGGCTCGCGGCCGGGCCGGCGGATCCGCGCCCGAGGTCGACCCGGCGGATTCGAGCCTCCGGCCACGGCCGTGGATTCGGGCCGACCGTTTCGGGCGGGCGAGCAGCAACCGGTCCCGGGCCGGCGTTGTCACCGGTATGACGGACAGGTACCCGCATGGACGCTGAACTCGAACGGGAATTCAGCGCCTTCATCGAGGCGCGCGCACACGCGCTGTTCCGAACGGCGCTCGCCCTCACCGGTCACCGGCAGCAGGCCGAGGACCTGCTCCAGACCGTGCTGACCAGGGGCGCCCGGCACTGGGGACGGATCCGCACCGGCAACCCCGAGGCATACCTCCGCACGGCCCTCTACCGGCAGCGGACGAGCTGGTGGCGCAGCCTCAAGCGACGCCCGGAGGTCAGCACCGCCGACCTGCCCGAGATGGCCTCGGCCCGCGACGAGACCGCGACCGTGGACCTGCACCTGGCGCTCTGGCAGGCGTTGAACGGGCTCGCGCCCCGCCACCGCGCGGTGCTGGTGCTGCGCTACTTCGAGGACCGGCCGGACAGCGAGATCGCCGAGATCCTCGACTGCACCGAATCGACCGTACGCAGCCAGGCCGCCCGCGCGCTCGCGCGGCTGCGCGAGATCGCACCCCGGCTCGACATCCTCGCCACGAAGGAGGCGGCAGACCGATGAACCCGCAGGTCACCGAGGCGCTCCGGGACACCTTCCAGGAGTTCACCGACGCCACCCCGCCGGCCGGGCTCGCCCGTGCCGCGCTGCGGCGCGCCCGCCGGCAGCGGCTCGCCCGGCTCACCACCGGCGCCGTCGCGGCCTGCGCCGCGCTGGCCGCAGTGGTCGGAACGGTCGCCGTCGGCCTGCCGGGAGACGGCGGGACGGCCGGACGGACCGCCGCGGGCGGCCCCGGGCCGTCCGTGGTCACCGCCTACAGCGGCGTGCGCGACCCGAAGATCGCCGACCCCAGCCCGGCGTACAACTACTCGCTGCTGCTCAACTACCGCACCGGCCGGTACGACCGGGTCCCGTACCGCTTCGCGATGCCCTCGCCGGACGGCAGGCGGGTGCTCGTGGGTATCGGCGACAACAGCACGGCGCACCCGAGCCGGGCCGGAATCATGGACCGGGCCAGCGGTCAGGTCCGCTGGATCGAGGCACCTCCGGGGATCACCGGATTCCCGGGATACTCGCAGGACGGACACTGGTCGCCGGACGGACGGCGGATCCTCTTCACCCACCGGCCGCGCCCGGGCCAGGGCACCGGCGGGTTCGTCCTGGTGGATCCGGACACGCTGCGGACCAGCTTCGTCGCCCTGCCGGACCTGGAGACGCACAACGCGCAGGGCCACGGGCTGACGTGGACGCCGACGAGCGACGGGGTGGCGCTGACCCTCTCCGTGCTCAACCAGCAGGAGAACGCGTACATCACCACCGGCATCCGCTTCTACGACCTGTCCGGGAAGGAACAGGCCACCGTACCGGTCCAGACCCCTCTCGCGCGGTCGGGCGCCTTCTCGCCGGACGGCGGCCGGATGGCGCTCGTCGACGAGGAGAGCCCCGGGCCGGAGACGGTCATCAACGTGGCGGACCCGGCCACCGGGGCGCTCGACCGGCCGGTACGGCTCGACCGGCCGGCGCGGCTGGTCGGCTGGGCGGACGACCGACACCTGCTGGTGCACGTCTTCGGCGACTCGGCCCCGCCCGGTGCCGCGCGGCACGACCAGTTCCTGGTGGTCGACCTCGACGCGCGGGTCACCCGCACCCTGCGCCCGGTCGACGCAGGACCGCAGGAGATCTTCCTCGGTCCCGCGGCCGGCCTGCCGGCCGACGCCGCCGCGAAGCTCACCTTCTGACCCGTCGCCCACTCCCCCGGTGCGCCCTCCGCGGCGCGCCGGGGGTTCGCGGTCGCGCGCGGCCGACCGTCAGCGCAGCAGCGCCAGCGCCGCGCGGACCGGCAGCCGGCTCAGCGTACGGTCGAACGACGCCTCGCCGAGGCAGAAGCGGGTGAACAACCGCCAGCCGGGCGGCGTGGCGAGCAGCGAGTGGAAGATCCCGGGGTGTCGCGAGTACGCCGCCAGCAGCCGGTACCCCGCCCGCATCGATGGCACCAGCCCCTCGTGGATCGCGCGCTCGTACCCGTCGAGGTCTCCGCTGGCCGCCGCCGCGCCGGCCAGCGCGCCCGAGCGCAGCGCGTAGCTGATCCCCTCGCGGCTCCACGGCTCCAGCAGGCCGGCCGCGTCCCCGGCGACCAGGACCCGGTCCCGCCGCAGCGGCGCGTCGTCCTCGCGGCACCGGGTCAGGTGGCCCGAGTCGTGCACCGGCGTGACACCGGTCAGCCCCAACCGCTCGACGAAGCGGCGCAGGTAGCCGCGGGTCGGCTCGCCCTGGCCCCGGGCGGCGATGACCCCGACCGTCAGCCGGTCGCCCTTCGGGAAGACCCACGCGTACGAGCCGGGGATCGGACCCCAGTCGATCAGCAGCCGGCCGTGCCAGCGTTCCCGCAGCTCCGCCGGGATGGGCAGCTCGACCTCCAGGCCGAGGTCCACCTGGCGGTAGCGGACCCCCACGTACCGGGCGCTGACGCCGGAGGAGCCGTCCGCGCCGACCACGCTGCCGGCCCGTACCGACGACCCGTCGGCCAGGCGCAGCCGCACGCCGCTCGCGTCCTGCTCGATGGCGCGTACCGCCGTCCGCTGCCGGACCTCGGCGCCCGCGTCGGCCGCCGCCTGGCGCAGCCGGTCGTCGAACGCCTCGCGGCGCACCATCGCCAGCAGCGGCGTCGGGTGGGCCCGGGTGAACTCGCGCCGCCCGTCGTTGGTGAAGGTCACCCGGTCGACGTGGTCGTCGGCGGGCACGTCGATGCGGCCGGCGACCGCCGCCAGCGAGGTACCGATCAGCCCGCCGCCGCAGGTCTTGTAGCGCGGATGCTCGGCCTTCTCCAACACCAGCGTCCGGGCGCCGGCGCGCGCGGCCGCGTACGCGGCGGAGAGCCCGGCCGGCCCGCCCCCGACGACGGCGACGTCCCATGCGGTCACGGGAGCAGCCTAGGGCAAGGTCACCTCGGCGCCCGGACCCGGCCGCCGCGCGGCGCGCCCCGCCCGTTGGGGCCGACATCCGCCCTGTTCAGAGGGCATCATCCGGCCCGCGACGGGTATCCGCCGCAGCGCAGGGTGCCCGACAGCGGTGTCGGGCCAGGGAGGTCATCATGGAACAGGTGCCGCTAACCGACCTCGAAGAGCGGGTGTACATCGCCGTCACCGCCCTCGAAGCCCGCGGACAGGTCCCGTACCCGGCCGTGATCGCGCAGGAGGCCGGGCTCACTGAGGAACAACTCGTCGCGCCGTTGCACAATCTTGGTGAGAAGAATCTGGTACACCGGGAGGACTCACCCATGGCCGGGCTGGACTTCGGTCCCCGCTGGTGCGCGAGGCAACCGGCATAGCCGACAACCGGAACCGCGACCCGGCCACCGGCGGAACGACCGACCGCCGGCGGTGGCAGGCGCTCGCCATCGGCCTGGTCGCGGCGTTCATGACGCTGCTCGACGTCAGCATCGTCAACGTCGCGATCCCCTCGATCGAGTCCGCGCTGCACGCCAGCCCCAGCGCCCTGCAGTGGGTGCTCTCCGGCTACGCCCTGACCTTCGGGCTGGTCCTCGTACCGTCGGGCCGGATCGGCGACGCCCGGGGACGCCGTACCGTCTTCGTGGTCGGGCTGGCGCTGTTCACGCTGGCCAGCGCGGCCGCCGGCCTGGCCCAGTCGCCGAGCTGGCTGATCATCGCGCGCCTGATCCAGGGCGCCGCCGCCGGCGTGGTGAACCCGCAGGTGGTCGGCCTGATCCAGCAGCTCTTCCAGGGTCCCGAGCGGAGCCGCCCGTTCGGCATACTCGGTGCCGTCATCGGCATCTCGACGGCGGTCGGCCCGCTGCTGGGCGGCCTCCTGATCGCGCTGGAGGGCACCCGCGAGGGCTGGCGCTGGGTTTTCTACGTCAACGTCCCGGTGGGGATCGTCGCGATCGCCTTCGCCTGGCGGGTACTGCCGGGACGACCGGAGCGGCGGCCGGGACGGCCCAGCCTGGACCCGGTCGGGGTGCTCCTGCTCGCCCTCGGCGTGGTGCTGGTGCTGCTGCCCCTCGTACAGGAGCGGCAGTGGGCGACGCCGCTGAAGTGGCTACTCATCCCGGCCGGCATCGCCGTGCTGGCCGGCTTCGCCGCCTGGGAGCGGCGACACGCCCGGCACGCCGAGCCCATCTTCGACCTCGCGCTGTTCCGGCTGCGCTCGTACACCCTCGGCGGGGTCATCGCGCTGCTCTACTTCGCCGGGTTCACCGCCATCTTCTTCATCTACACCCTGTACGTGCAGAACGGGCTGCGCTACAGCGCGCTGCTCGCGGGCATCTCGATCACCCCGTTCGCGCTCGGCTCGGCCGTCGCCGCCGCAATCGGTGGCCGGATCGTCAACCGCTTCGGCCGCCCGCTGGTCGCCGCCGGACTGGCCCTGGTCGCGCTCGGCCTCGGCGCGGTCGTGGTCACTCTGCACTTCGTACCGGGACGGGGCGCGCCGCTCGCCCTGGCCGCCCCGCTGCTGGTCGCCGGCATCGGCAGCGGGCTGGTGATCACACCGAACCAGACGCTGACGCTCTCCGAGGTGCCCGTCCCCCAGGCAGGCAGCGCGGCCGGCATGCTCCAGACCGGGCAGCGGATCGGCGCGGCGGCCGGCATCGCCGGCGTGGGTGCGGCCTTCTTCTCCACCCTCGCGGCCACCGGCAACGGCTGGTCCCGGGCCTTCCGCGACGCGCTGCTCATCGCGATCGGCTTCATCGTGATCGCCCTCGTCGCGGCCATCGCCGACATCCTCGTGGGCCGCCACAACCGCCACCACCATCTGCCCGGCTGACCCGCCACCGCCCCGGCCACGGCCGGTCCCGGACACCGTCGGTGCTGGCGCGCCCCGGCCACGGCCGGTCCCGGACACCGTCGGTGCTGGCGCGCCTCAGACACGGTCGGTCCCGGACACGGTCAGCTCCGGCGCCGTCCGGCCACCGTCGGCTCCGGTGGCGATCGCGAGCGTCGGCGCGCCTCACCAGGTGACCGGCAGCGCGACCACCCCGGCGCGCCGCCACCGCGCCGCGCGGCGCCGACCTCTACGGAGCCGAGACCGTCGCCGGTGCCCGGCTCGCGACGGCCGGCCGGTTCCTCGAACTACTCGGCAACGCCATCATCCGGTCCGCGGAACGGAACTGGCGCGCCATGACCGGTAAAGGTCTCACGTAGGCGCAGGCAGACCATGCGAAAAGGCCCGGGCCGGGTTCCCTCGAATGGGGAACCCGGCCCGGGCCGGGGCGGGCTGTTGGCAC